>NZ_KE992656.1:0-70314 GCF_000466465.2 Clostridium sp. KLE 1755 | reverse complement strand
CCGAATGGAATACACCACCTCGGACAGGCTGTTTTCCACCTGTTCCATGATATAATCCTCCGGGCAGGCCTTGGTGGTAACAAGCCCGAACCATTCCTCCTTATCCCATTCACAGATATCAAGGAACTGCCGGCAGGCTTCCCTGCCGGACTCTCCCTCGTTATCAATCACCTTGCATAAAAGCCTTTTCCCATACACCCTGACAGACTTCTTCAGCAGCTCCTCTTTATGCAGAAGCTCCTTCACACGATCCATGGCTGTCCTGATTTTATCAAAAGAAAACGGCTTCAGGATATAATCCACGGCCTCCACCTGAAGGGCGGCCTTGGCGTACTCAAATTCATCATAACCGGTCAGGAACACCACCTTCGTGGTACATCCGTCCGCATACATCTGCCTTGCCAGCTCAATTCCGTTCATTACCGGCATATGTATATCGGTAATCATCACATCCGGCTTCAGCCGCAGTACCTTATCATAGGCATCCCTTCCGCTTCTTGCCGTATATACCCTGTCAAAGCCCAGTTTCTCCCAGGCAATATAATCCCTCAGGGTTTCCAGCTCCAGTCTTTCATCATCCACAAGCAGCAGACTATACATTTTTTATCCCCCCGCACAAACGCAACTGACATTCATGGAAAACACTATGGCTTCCCGCTGCATTTATTATATTGAAAAAAGGGAGATTTAACAAGATGGAAACCCTCGGCAAACCTGTCTTACTGGTACATTGTGAGGTATTTCGCAGTATTTTCTACCATTGTGTTGTACAATATTCTGGCATCCTTAAGACCCAGCTCCATATTGGGGTCCATACAGAAGGCCTGGAACGCCAGCTCCAGATCCCGGCCCATGGCGGCCTCCACGGTCATTTCCTGAATACCGCATACCCTGCTTACAAGCGGGTATACGCTCTGCGGTACCGGCCCGGCAAATACAGGCCGGACAGAGTCCGCGCTGAAATGCGCATTTGTTTCCACAACGGCGCCCAGCGGCAGGTTGGGAATCTGGCCGCAGTTGGGTATGTTCACATTGGTCACCAAATCGCGCAGGCCCAGCAGGGAACGCATCTGCTGCACTCCTTCCTCACCGGTCTGATTGATCGTCATTTCCTCCTCGCCCTTGTAAAGCCGCTCGCTCCTGGCCAGACGGTTCTTCAGATCTTCCTTCCTCCAGGATACCGGGGTCAGCTTAAAGCCCCAGGAATGTGCGGTTTCTTCATCCTTCAGATACCAGGAACCGGGACAGAATTCCGCCAGATGCCTGTCGCCCGCCGCTGCAATCGCGCCGTATTTAAGGAACAGATCCAGCTTGACCTGCTCGCGGCTGTCAAAGAAACGGTTCAGCCAGTTTTCATCCGCCTTTTCCCCGAAGCCCTCATCCCTGTATTTCAATGCAAACTCCCGGTAGATGGGGAACAGATCCATATTCTTATACTGCGCTGCCGTAAGCCAGGTAAAATGATTGATTCCCACCACATTTACCCGGATATCCTCTCTCTGCGCCCCCTGGATGCCCTTGATATCCTCCAGCGCCAGGCCCAGAAGCTTCTGGGTTCCGAATACCTCATGGCAGCAGCCAAAGGCCTTGATTTTGGGAAATACGCGGTACAGCGTCTTCACGCATACCGTCATGGGATTGGTATAATTGATGACCCAGGCCTGCGGGCAGTATTCCCTGATGGCTGCGGCAAATTCTTCAAACATCGGTATCGTGCGCAGCGCCCTCATAAGGCCCCCCGGTCCCGTGGTATCCCCAACGGACTGGTAAATACCGAATTTTTCCGGGGCATGGACATCGCTTTCCATTTCGTCAAAGGTGCCCGGCATAATGGAAATCACTACGAAATCCGCCCCTGTCAGCGCCTCCTTCATAGTTTCCACCGCTTTATAATTCCACGCGGATCTGCATTCCTTCAAGTCCTTCATTTTGTTGCCGATGCATTCATTTCTGGCCGCAGCTTCCCTGTCGATATCATACAGGAATACACTGCCGCTCATATCCTGTGCAGCCGCCAGGTCGCTCATAAGCCCCCATGCCCAGCCGCGGGAGCCTCCCCCGATATAGGCGATTTTAATGTCCTCCGCTCCGTTGTCCGTATACCTCATAATACTCATCCTCCAAATATTTTCTCACTGTTCAGTAACTGCCCAACCGCTTCGCACTTACTGTCCGATAGCATTATACTAGCACGCAAGAAATAAGAATACAGCAAAATAAATGCTTATTTTATAAAAGATCCGTTCAGATATTGCTCTTTATTTTTTGGGGTTATATAATACGGATGTAAAAGTTTATCCGGCTTCCCCCATGCTTCGGCAATGCGGCTGACAGCCGGAAAAAAACGGAAAATCTGCATTCCAGTATGTTTTCCAGGAGGAAAAAAGGATGCTTCACACAGCCTTTGAGCCCTATGAAGAATTTCTGGTGGAATATATCCGGAAGCCGGAAAAAAGTGATATGAAGGTACAGCATTATCATGACACCTATGAGATTTACCTGCAGATATCCGGAGATCGGACCCTGATTCTGAACGATGTGCGCTATACCCTGAGGCCGGGGGATCTGTATATCCTCAAGCCCTTTGAGATTCATTATACGGAGAGCCGGGAATCCGACTCCTACGAGCGTTACATTATCAATCTTCCCGTTCCGGTACTGCATTCCCTGCTTACCGAAGGGGAAACACGCCTGCTGCTTCATAAACTGGATTCCTGTGTGCTGCATTTATCCGACGAACAGGCGGCCGTAGTGCTGGAACATTTTAAGAAAGCGGATGCCTGCCATAACAGAAGCGGTTTTCTTGCAGAAAAGCTGCTTTGCTCCGTCATCCTGCAGCTGCTGGTACTGCTGGGTGAGCTTTTGGAGGACGCAGGCGCTCAGGATACTCTGGACGGCAAAAGCATCCAGCCTGAAATCGTATCCGTTATCCATTATATCAACACCCATTATCAGGAAAACATTACCCTGGATGCCGCGGCCGGGCTGGTCCATATGAGCCGTTACCATTTCTGCCGCCTGTTTGGCAGCGCCACCGGGGCCACTTTCCTGGAATACTTATACAACGTCAGGCTTTCCAAGGTACACCAGCTGCTCCTGGACACCCGGCTGCCCCTCAGCCAGATTGCGGAAAAATGCGGTTTTACCTCCACAGCGCACCTTTCCCGGGTCTTCCGGGATGCCTACGGTGTCTCTCCCAGGGAATTCCGGAAGTCTGCGGCAGATAAGGAGCTGCCGGAGCAACAGTAGCGGCCAAAGCTTCCGATGCCGCCAAAGCAGCCTACGGTTCCGCCTGCTCCTGAAGAAAGCTGTAGAAATGCATGATATTCATATCGCAAGGCTCCTCCTTCCCATGGGTTCCAAGGAAGCCAAGCATCCGGTGACAGCCATGATCCGGGGCAAAGGCCAGCGCGGTACGGTGTCCCTTCCAGCAGTCCCTGATTCTGTCGTAAATGCCGCACCAGGTATCGATATTCTCATCAAGAGCCTGCAGCGCGCGTTTTCCTTCCGGCGTCCTGCGGTGCATATAGTAATCATAATCCCCGTTATACAGAACGATAAGATCGTAAGTATCCTCAGCAATCAGCCCCATCGCCTTTTCATTACATTCCTGTTTTGTGGGATAGATAAAATAATCCACCTGCCTTTCCAGAAAAATCAGGGAAATACTGTCCCCCTGCGTGGAAATAACCGCCACACGTTTCCCTGCCTCCGGCAGCCTGTCAAAAACAGTTTCCACCCCAAGCACCGGCTTCTCATATTTCATAATCCCATGCTGCGCCGGCTGCAGCCCGCTGTACATGGAAGCGAAGGCCACCGGCGTGACCGGCGGGACAACGGAACGCATGGGAAGCCTGAGCGCCGCCCGCTTTTCCAGCTGTGCAAAATGCGCCCTGTATTTTTCATAAATCCACATCGCCACCGCATCCGGATGGTACATAAAGACACGATCGCAGCCCCCTGCGCCATAGAGCTTTTCCGCCTGTGCAAGCACCCGCCTGTCAGGCTCCACCATTTCCGCCCCCTTTTTTTCACCCAGCAGGGCTAAAACCGTTGCCGCCGTCTGTGTAATGCAGATTTCATTCAATCCGGCCATTATCCTGTCCTCCCGCTTAATAATTCTTACGAAACCGCAAGCAAAGATCCTATAGTGGACAGCAGGGAGCTGACCACCACAATAACCTGGAACGGTATGGTCCCCAGCCTTCCGCAGATAAGACTGCTCCCTTCATGTTTTCTGGAACGGTTATAAGCAATGATAATACCGATTCCCGTCAGCACCTGCACCACACCGGCCAGCCTGGTAAAGCCCACAAAGCTCTCCACGCCGATAAGCGCGATAACAAGACAGGGAAGGGAAGCGGCCAGCCAGCTTTTTTTCACACCCCAGCCGGTCTGCTCATTTACGATATCACGCAGGTTCAGTGTATTGGCCCAGAAAGATGTGGCAAGAGCCAGCAGGGAGAAAATATATCCGATAATACTCACCCAGCCGCCCAGATGAAGGGACAGATCCACCAGCGCGCCGTTTTCCGTCACCCCGCTGCCCGCCCCCAGAAGCGTCATAAAGGTAATCAGCAGAATCAGCCCCACATTGATTCCCGTACCTGCCGCAATGGAACCCATAATCTGATTCCTGTCCCCATTCAGCCCCTTTACCACCTGCGGCACGGACATCACCGCGGAAAGAGAGAAGGATACCATGCTGTAAAGCGCCAGCAGATTGGAAGCAGAAACAAAACTGGCCGGCAGAGGGCTGACATCGGAAATCAAAGTTGCGATAAACAGAATACCAATAACCCCCACCATGGAGAATACCGCGATTTTTTCACAGATTCCCACCAGCTTCATACCAATATAAACCACGCTCGCCGCAAGCACATAGAAAAGCAGCATCCCCGCCGCGGACGGCAGGCCGAACCAGGCCTCAAAGACAGCCGAAGCCCCGGCAATAAACCCGCTCACGTTCACCACCACGGAAAAGCCCAGCAGCCCGAAGGCAAACCAGGTCGCCGCCTTTTTCATCCTGCCCACAAAAAGCTCCTTCTCAAAGCACTTAATAAACTGTGCCCCGCCATTATTGTAGGACAGCTCCGCTATCATAAAATGCATCACCAGGTTAATCCCATACACCAAAAGGATAATCCAGAGAATATCATACCAACGGTTTCTGGACGCAAGAAAGGGCACCGACAAAATACCGGATCCCACTCCATGCCCCACAATAATGCTTGTTGCCTCAAAAAAAGTGAGCTTCGATTCACTCCTGATTTCCTTCATAACCACTATCCCTCCATTAACCGCCCGCTTATCCTGCGCTCAATACCACCGAACCGCAGGGAGCTCGTTGTTTACACCCTTAGAGGCCAGCACCTGATGGATATCAATGATTCCATTATGGAAGGTTGCCGCGCAGGAGGACAGATAAAGCTCCCACATACGCAGGAATTTTTCATCAAACATCTGCTCCGCCTCTTCCATGTGCTCCCTGAAGTTATGCTCCCAGCAAAGCAGCGTCCGGTTATAATGAGGGCGCAGGTTCTCCACATCCAGGACATGGAAATTATCATCCGCCATGCAGGAAATCATTTCCCGCAGGCTGGGAACCACACCGCCCGGGAAAATATACTTCTTTATCCAGGGATCTCCGGGATGCTCCTTCAGGGCGCTGATAAAATGAAGCAGGAACAGGCCGCCGTCCTTCAGCGCCTTTTCCACACAGTCTACGAACAGATGGTAATTCTCACGCCCAACGTGCTCCACCATACCTACGCTGACCACACGGTCGAATTTCTGCCCCATGGCGGGCAGATCCCGGTAATCCATCAGCTCAGCCGTCAGATAATCCTGTAACCCTTCCTTTTCTATCCGCTCCCGGAACTCCCTGTGCTGCTCCTTGCTTAAGGTAATTCCGGTTCCCTTAATATGGTATTTTTTTGCGGCCTCAATCAACAGGAAACCCCAGCCGCAGCCGATATCCAGAAGCGTCATGCCTTCCTTCAGGTACAGCTTCTGCAGAATGTAATCCACCTTATTTACCTGCGCCTGGTACAGGGTGTCGTTCTCACTGCGGAAATAAGCGCAGGAATAGCTCAGTGTTTCATCCAGCCACAGCTTGTAGAAATCATTACCCAGATCATAATGGCTGGTGACCTCCTTCTCCTGATTCTTCTTGGAGGTAGAGGTATGGATAAGCTTCTTCAGCGCATGCTGATCCGCTGAGAATTTTCCCATCTGACCAAGGAAATGATCCAGCGCCTGGTAAAGATCTCCTTCTATCTCAAGCTCGCCATCCATATAGGCCTCCCCCAGCGCCAGCGACGTACTCGTCATCAGCCGGGAAACAGGGATGGGATTCCTGAAAATAACGGTGAAGGACGGCTCTCCCTCACCAATATTGTATTCATGCCCCTGGAACCGCACCAGGAAAGGGTAGTCTGTAAACTTTTCCAGAAATTGTATCATTGCTTTTTCTTCCATCACTTCAAGCATATTATTCCTCCTAACTTGTTTGTTTGCAGAAAGGACGTTTCCTGTCTGCCGCGCTCTTTTAATAGTATTACACATTATCTGGAAATATTTTCAAACTTTCCTGCTTTTCCTTACTGGCAGATTATCAGGCCCTCCACTGTTTTCTCCATATCTATTACAAAAAGGATTTCCTTTTCATGCCTGCAGATTTCCTTTCCCGCCCAGATACCCGAATCGCCCATATCCGCAGGGCTTTCCACCGTTTCAGCGGTTCCGGCAGGCAGGATATAAGGATCTCCCGTAAAAAGGATGCCCAGCTGGTATTTGCCGCAGGACACCGCCAGCAGCAGGCTGTCTTCCCCGGGATCCTCCTCACTGTGCAGCTTTATCACCGGAATAATATTCCCCTTGTAGCTGCATACGCCGGCGTAATACTCCGGCATACAGGGGATGCGGGACAGCTGTATCTGACAGCACAGTTCAGTGACATACGCCGTCTCAATCGCATAGCTTTTATTTTTCCCCGGAATGCAGAGCAGTTCTCTGCTGCTGTAAGCTTCCATATGCATCCTCCTTTTCATACAGGCCTATCAGGATCTCTGTATCAATCGCCGCACAGACCGAGCCGTTTCCCATGATGCTGCAGCCGCTGATTCCCGTCCGTTTGCGGAAGCCCAGACCAAACAGAGGCGGCAGCTGTTTCACCACGATCCGTTTCTGCTCATACATATAGTCTACCATGATACAGCCTTCCTTTTCATTCCCTTTAACGTAGACAACAATGGGATGCTCCGGCTCCTCCGCCTGCAGATGATAAAAGCGGTTCAAATTGATGAGCGGCACCATCCTGTCCTCATACAGAATATAATCTTTCCCATTAATATTCTCCACGTTGTCCCTGTTTTTCTCCAGATCCAGGAAACGGTATACGTGCCTGGCCGGAACGGAAAATCGGCAGTCCCCCACCCTGAAGCGGATGCATTCCATAGTGGCCAGGGACAGAGGCACCACAATGGTAAAGGTAGTGCCTTTCCCCTTCTCACTGTGGATATACAGGTTGCCTCCCACATCCTCCAGCACATTTTTGACCACGTCCAGGCCCACGCCTCTTCCGGAATATTCCGTCACCTGCTCATTGGTGGTAAATCCGGGACTTAAAATCAGTTCCTGGATTTCCTGCAGATCATATTCCTCCTCCGGCCTGGTAAAAAGCCCTCTTTCCCTGGCTCTCTCCCTTATTTTCACTTCATCAAGGCCAGTCCCGTCATCGCTCAGCGACAGCCGCAGCTCTCCTGCCGTGCTTTCTGCAGAAAAAATAATTTTCCCTTTTCTGCTCTTTCCTGCGGCCTCTCTTTCCTCCGGCGTCTCAATCCCGTGATCCACCGCATTCCTGATAATGTGCAATAAAGCCTCGGATACATATTCCACCACGCTTTTATCCGCTTCCAGATCCCCGCATTCCAGAATGAGATCCGCTTCCTTGTTCTGATCCCTGCAGATATCCCGCAGTATACGGCGCAGCTTTGGCACTATCTTGTTGATGGAAACCAGACGCATTTCCATCACGTTCCGTTCCATTTCACTGATCAGCCGGCTGATCTGGTGGGCGCTGCCTTCCTTGATTTCCTCCAGCCCCAGGCTCTCCAGCTCATTTTCCAGCATGAGCATATGAAGCATCAGCTCCCCGGAAATAGACTGCAGCCTGTCCAACCTGTCAGAACGCACATTGAAAAATTCTGTCTCCCTGCCTTCCGCCTGTCCGTTTTTCCCATTCAGCCCGTTCTTTGTGAGTTTTCCGTTTTCCCCTAAAGGAGCACTTTCTTTCCCGGATCCGTCCATACCCCCAGCGGCTTCGTTTGCCGCAGGCTTCGGCCCTTCTTCTGCAAGAATCATGCAGTCCGCCACAAAAAGTCCCCTTCTCAGGCTTTCCAGCACTTCCGCCTTGCGCTCTGTTTCAAAACGGATAAAAACACCGTTTTCACTGATATAGCCACAGCTTTCCCCGGATTTTTCCAGTTCGCCGGGCCATGTCTCCACCACAGAGCACATGCCGCTTATCTGGCGTACCAGCATAAAGGCCCTGATATTTTCCATCCGGCAGCCGTTTTCAAACAGAATACGCACAATGGTGCCGCCTTTTCCGGCCATAGTATCCGGTATTACGGGAATTTCCTTCCTGATATCCCCTGCGGCCTCCTGCGCTTTGCCTGCCTGCGGATTCTCTTCCGGGTTCTCTTCCTGATTCCCGCCAGCAACGGCCCCCTCCCCTTCCGGATTGTTCATTTTTCTCAGATACGCCTCTGTCCGTTCCTCTATCACAGCCGTACTGCGGGGCCTGTAGTCTTCATTTTCCATGTCCCCCAGCTCAGTTTCTATATAATCGGAGGCTGCAAACAGCAGGTCAAAAAGCTCCGGCTCCGGTTTTTCAATTTTGCCGAAATTTTCCCTGTAATATGCAAAAAGATCCTCCAGCTTATGGGCCATGGAGGATAATTCCTGCAGACCCATCATAGCGGAAGAGCTTTTAATTGTATGCATAATCCGGAAAATACTGTGAATATCTTCCCCGGAAAATGCATTCTTTTTTTCCGTATCTAATAAAACCGCACTTAACTGCCCGGTCAGCTGCCTGGTTTCAAGCAGGTACACCTCCAGCATATCCTCGGCATCCGCATCAAAATATCCCATACCATTTCCCGCCTATTATTCCTTCTCATACCAAATGCTGCAGTTCTTGCCGGAACGCTTGCCCCGGTAAAGCGCCTTATCCGCACAGTTTATGCTTTCTTCTATTCCTTCCGACTCCTGATATATATGCATCCCTAAAGTAAGAGTGCAGCTGAATTCCACATTTTCATGGAAAATGGGAAACATCTCAACCTCAGTGCGGATTTTCTCACTGATTTGGAAAGCTTCCTCCTCCGTTACGTCAAACAGGATGATCAGGAATTCTTCCCCGCCCCAGCGGACCACCTTATGCTGGCGGCAGTTTCCCTCCAGAATGTTCGCAATACATACCAGAGCCAGATCCCCGGCATCATGGCCATAGGTATCGTTTATTTTCTTGAAATCATCTATATCGGCAAGGATCAGGACATTCTTTTTCTCCTGCTTTTCATGTCCGCGGATATCGTCCGCCAGGTCTCCCACCACGTAACGGCGGTTATACAGCCCGGTAAGGCCGTCACGGAATGCCATATAGTTCAGTTTTTCCATATTGGTGCGCAGCTCCTGGTTCTGGCGGTTCAGCTCATCCTTCTGATATTTAATCATCAGGTGGGCATTTACCCTGGACTGCAGCTCCCCTCTTACAAACGGCTTCTTAATATAATCACAGGCTCCCATGGAAAAGCCCTTCACCACATCCTCATCCTTATCCTTGGAAGTAAGGAATATAATAACCGCGTCATTTTTATCCGCCTTTTTCAGCTTGTCAAACAGACTGTAGCCATCCGCATCCGGCAGCACTACATCTAGCAATATCAAATCCGGCTGGTAATTTTCCACCATATCAACCGCTTCCTGCCCATTATGGGCTTCGCAGATAAAAATGGGCGTATCCTTCAATGCCGCCTTGATTTGTTCACAGATAAGAAGACTGTCGTCCACAATCAGCACTATCTGTTTCTTTTGAGTTTCCATCACTCATCCTCCATATGTCATTTACAATACTACCGTCTCGTGTCTTACCGTCCGTACTTCCATTTTGCCGTCCCCGGCATAAAAGCTTACCGTCCTGCCGTAATTCTTTCCGGTATCCTCTGCAATCAGCCTGATACCCTCTTCAGCCAGCGTCTTTTTCACTGATGCCACATTCTGCGCCCCGATTTCCCATTCCGGCCTTCCTGTCTCAAACATTTTGGCCCCGCCGGCAATTTTCGCAGTTAACCGCTTTTTCTCTGCGCCCAGCCGCTCCATTTCCTGAATCAGCCTCCTCACTCCTTCGTCCCCGAATTTATACGGGTTTTCCCTGTTTACGGCTACCGCCTTTTCCGGCAGAATAACATGGACCATGCCCGCAATTTTCCGGCTTTTATCATACAGGCACACGCCCACGCAGGAACCCAGGGCATAGGATATCAGGACCTGCTGCTCCACAGCAGTCTTGCCTTCCGCAATTCCCACGACAATTTTTTCCATGGCATCACTCCCTGAGACTGCGGAGCATCATATCCAGGGAATCAGGCTCCGGAATAAACAGAATCCGGCCCAGAAAAGATTCGCCGCCTAAATGAAACAGATTATCTATCATCAGTATATCGTCGCTTACCCTGAGGAACCGGGACAGGGGAACACTTAAAATGGCCCCGCCCATATCAATGCACACATCCGGCACGGATACTTCCAGCTTCAAATCCATAACTGACGCAAGCGCATTGATATAGGAGCCGCACATAATATTTCCCAGCTCACAGATTAGCGAACGTTCCATTTCTCCGGGATTGAGGAACTCACGCTCCTCTTCTCCCAATATTTTGTTAAGGACCATCATGGTAAAGGTTTCACTGAGAAGGAAGAGGAACATGCCTTCCATTTCCCCGCCCACTCCTACCATTATTCCTGTCTGCAGCTCATCGGCGCTGTCCAGCAGAGAGCAGACTTCCTGATATTTTAAAATTTTCAGATCAGGCACGGCGATATCCACCGGGTGCATCAGCATCTGCGAAAGAGCAGTAACTGCATTCCCTGTCCCGATATTCCCTATCTCCTTCAATATATCCCTGGATATCTCATCCAGATCCGCAAACTGGCGCATGCCCCTACCTTCCTTTTCTCCGGTTATTCACTGTAACTACAGCTCAAACTGCTCCACCATCTCCTTCAAAACCAGCGCCTGTGCGGAAAGCTCTTCACTTGCCGCAGCGCTTTCCTCCGACGTGGCTGAATTTCCCTGGACAATCTCGGAAATCAGCTCAATGCTCTTGCGTACCTGGGCAATTGCATCAGCCTGCTGTACACAGACCCCTGAAATCTTATCCACCATACTGTTAACCTGCCGTGCGCCGTCCACGGATTCCTTCATCGTTTCAGCTGTTGAAGCTGCTGCGGTCATCCCTGTGTCCACCGCCTTCGCATTCTTCTCTATCAGCTCCGCCGTCAGCTTGGAGGCAGCCGTCGTCTGGGATGCCAGCCTGCGGATTTCACCCGCCACCACGGAAAATCCTTTTCCCGCCTCTCCTGCCCTGGCAGCCTCTACGGATGCATTCAGCGCCAGAATATTGGTCTGGAAAGCGATATCCTCTATTTCCTTTACGATTTTGTTGATCTCTCTGGAATTCTTCTTCACATGCTCAACGGCCTCCATCAGGCCCTGCATCTGCTCATCACTCTCCGTCAGGCTCTTCCCCACGTTATCGGCCAGCCGGCTGGACTGCACCGCATTATCCGCATTATCCCTGACGCTGTCCGCGATTTCATTGATGCTTACCGCCAGCTCCTCCACCGAACTGGCCTGTTCGGCCGCTCCCCGGGCCAGCGCCTGCGCTCCGTTGGATACCTGCTCCGCTCCGCCGGATACAAGCTCGGCACTGCTCCCAATCTGCTGCAGGGAGTCCCGCAGAAGCCCGGTTATCTTCTCCATCGCATTCCCCAGCGCGATAAAATCTCCTTTAAAAACCACTTCCGGTTTGTAATTGAGCTTTCCCTCACCCAGGGCCGTCAGCCCTTTTTCCACCTCGGATACATACTGGTTCAAGGCCTCTGCCGTACTTCTGATATCATCAGCCAGCTGTCCCAGCTCATTTTCCGACGTATATGTAAGCTCCGTTTTCAACTGCCCGTTTGCGATCGCGTTGGCAGCCCGTTTTACCTCATCCACAGGATGGACAATGCTTCTGGTAATTGCAACACACAAAACAATGGTAAAAAGGATAATAACCACTGCCAGGGAAATAATCAGCACCACCACTTTAAAATTCATGCTCTGCCCCTCGGCCAGCTGTTCTGCCGCATCCACGACACTGAGATCCACAACCTGTTCCAGCAGGGTTTTTACCTTATTAAACTGTACTGAATACTGATTCACATAAATGTCCAAAGCCTGATCTTTCAGTCCCGCCTTCAGCTTTTCCAGCATGTTCGTTCTGACGGCAGTCAGAGCGGCATATTCACGGCTCAGTTCCGCAACCTTATCCGCACCGCTTACATAACCGGTAGAAAGCTGATCCAGCTCCTGGCTCGATTGTGCAATTCCCGTCTCAATGTTTTTCAGATACTCCTGCTCATCCACCACGCCATCCGTTGTGAGCACCAGTGTAATATTCTTTCCCACAGACTGCAGGCCGGCAATCATGGCAAGGGAACTCTGTACATTTGCAAACGACTCATTGTACATCTGCTTTGTTCTCTTTGACATGCTTTCTATATTGCCGATGGAAATAATCACAGTAATAATATACAGGAATATAATAATCGCAAATGCATAAATCAGCTTGCGGCCTATTTTCATATTTTCAAAGCGTCTCTTCATTATAGCCTTCCTCTTACCGCGGCTTTACCGGCCGCTGTGCCTTCCGTCAGTTTTTTCCCTTATCATGCCGTATCAGGACGATAATGTATATTCCACCACTTTCATAAATTCATCCGCTTTAAAGGGCTTTACAATAAAATCCGATGCACCGAGCATCAGTGCATTTGTGATCATCTGCTCCTGCCCCATCGCAGAGCACATTATTACCTTAGCCGCCGGATCCTTCTTTCGGATTTCCTCCAGCACCTCCAGCCCGGACATCCCCGGCATGGTAATATCCAGGAGCACAAGATCAGGCTTTTCACGGCTGAACAGCTCCAGGGCTTCCTCACCGCTGCAGGCTTCTTCAATATCCTGGTATCCGCTTCCCTCCAGGTTCTTCCTGATTACCCTTCTCATAAAAAGAGCGTCATCCACTACCAAAATTTTTTTCCCCATATAAACTCCTTTATTTATCCGCCGGCTGTTCCTTCCTGTATACTGCAGGATAAACGGATTCCAGCACCGTTTCCCCCGCAGTAAGCAGCTCGGCATGTCCTATCATGAGATAGCCTCCGGGATTCAGCGCATCCTCCAGCATCCTGACCAGCCGCATTCTTGCATCCCTGTCAAAATATATCATCACATTCCGGCAGAGAATCAAATCAAACCTCTCTGTTGACGGGCGCGGTTCCAGCAGATTCCTTTTTTCAAAGCGTATTCTGTATCTCAGTTCTTCGTTTACCTGAAAGGTTCTGTCATCAACCTGCGCACAGTATTTTTTCTGCCATTCCAGTGGAAGCTTTTCCAGTTCCTTGGCCGGATATTGGCCCTTCTGCGCTTTATCCAGGGCATCCCCTGAAATATCCGTCGCCAGGAGCCGTATATTTCCCATGTATTTATTTGGCCGGCGGCATTCCTCCAGCACCATGGCCAGGGTATAGCATTCTTCTCCGGTGGAGCAGCCGGCGCTCCAGATATCCAGTCCACCATACTGCCTGCGTTCCATAAGCTTCGGCAGGATCCGTTCCTGCAGCAGCCTGAAATGATCCGGCTCCCTGTAAAAATAAGTATAATTTGTCGTCAGGCAGTTGACCATTTCCGCGGCCATATCTCCTGTCCTGTCCTGATGGAGCATATCCAGGTATTTCCCAAAGGAATTTAGTCCCCTTTTTTCCAAAAGCTTTGTCATACGGCATTCTATCAGAACCTTCTTTTTATCCAGGTTGATACCGTATGCCTCACGCATGTAATTCACAATATCAGAGAATTCCTCTTCCCTCAGCCTAATCACTCTTCTTCTCCCATACCCCGTTTACGGTTCCCGCCATTACGGGCTCCAGCTCCTCCCGGGAAAGACCTTCTTCCCCAACCGCCGCCGCGGCAATTCCATAGACCCCTCCGCCGTCGTCCCTGACAAGAATACCGCAGAGCGCCTCCTGTTTACAGTCAAAGCGATAATAGATCACCAGTTTTCCGTTATATACCGCAATTCCCAGAATTTCCTCCGAAGCATCCGGGACACGCCATATTTCCGGCTTCATCAGGATAGCTTCGACCCGCTCCTTCTCTATACAGAGCATCTTTTTCCCGGCCTGTGCCGTTATGTATTCCATAGTTCCCCCGCCGTTCCTTTATTCATTCCTATTGGCTTATATATGTTTAGTTCCTTTTCACAGATTCTTCTATTGTTCTCCTGACAGGCAGGCCGGATCCAGGATGTATGCGGGAATCCTTCTTCCCTCTTGCGTTTCGGTTACTGCAACGGCAATTAAATACCGGTTCCTCTCATTCAGAACCGGTTCCGTTAATTCTAAAATCTGTTCATCATTGATTTCCCTGAGATCTATTATGTCATCAGCCGGCAGCAACAGCTTCTCTTCCGACGCTTCCTTATGCAGCAGGATGCGGTACCTGCGCTTGCCGTTTCCGCCCAAAGCCCCTGCCAGTATGTTACATTCCGCCGCCTCCGCCTCCTCTTCCGGCTTTTCTGCATCCATCACCCGGTCCAGACAGCAGACCGGCAGCAAAAAAAAGAGACCATCCGAAACGAATAAAAGATAACTGTTATCCACATCGTCCATTTTATTTCCTTTCCGCCCTGGACTGTCAAAGCCGTCTGCAAACCGGACTGCGGAGAATCCAAAATTTCCGTCAGCCGTTCCTGTTTTTTTGATACTATTCTAATAATACTTTATCGGAGTTAAAAACTCAAGCACTGCATGAAATTAAGTGTGAAATTATATGAACAAATTGTATTACAAATCCAATAGATACGTGATAGAATATACTATAAAAAAGGACGGTATCCATGCCGTCCGGAACAGGGGGTTTTATCTATGCAATTTCAGTATTTATATGAAACAACAGGCCTTACCGGCGTGGTTCTGTCCGTGGTATGGTACATTCTCATCCTCGCCGCAGGCTGGAAAATGTACGAAAAGGCAAACGAGCCGGGCTGGAAGTCAATCATTCCCATCTATAATACTTATACCTGTTATAAGTTTACCTGGGATACGAAAATCTTCTGGATTTACATCCTCTGCACCGCTCTTGGCGAGGTTCTGCCCTCCCTGCTGGGTTCTCTCGTTTCCCTGGCAGCCACGGTGCTGATGATTGTCCAGCTGTACAAGCTTTCAAAAGCCTTCGGCCACGGCGTGGGCTTCACCGTCGGGCTTTTCTTCCTCAGGCCTATTTTCCTTCTGATACTTGGGTTTGGGGGATCGGTTTATCTGGGAAAGCAGGACTGATGGCTGAACCGTTGTAATGATTGACGTTAAGAAAGGGAAAGGACGGCCGCGGAATGCGGGAGGTCTTTCCCTTTTGTGTTGTTTCTATGTAAAAATAAGCTGCTTTATCCAGGCGCTTCCACTTCTTCCCTCTAATCTGACAGTTCCTTTTTCCATGTCCGCCGCAGGGATTCCCAGAGACACCTCCGCATCTTCAGTTCCCGGTTCCAGACTCACAAGAACTTCCTTTCCCGTTTCCGTAATCACTGCAAGCTCTGTTTTTTCTTCCGCTCTGTAAGAAATCTGCAGATGGATTTCTTTTCCCGCTGTCTCTGCAGTACAAAAGCTGTAGCATACAAACTCTCCCGCTTTTAAAACAAGCGCCAGGCGCTCCCATCCACAGTCAAAGGCAAACGCCTTCTCCCCAGCCGGATAAAGCTCCCTGATTTCCATATCGGTATCACTGCGATAAATTCCGTAAGGATTTCCGCTCCCAAACCAGGAAGCGCCTTTACCCGGGCACGCGTCAAAATCAACAGCCTGTATGGTAAAAGGCGGTTTTCTGAAGACATGTCTTGTTACCTCGGGATGCAATTCACAATTTTCAATACAAATATTTTCCAGATATTGATTCAGGATTTGTCTGGCTTCTTCATATCCAGGATGGGGACCTTTATCCAGATACCGGAGAATCTTCTGATATCCCTCAGGCTCTCTGATAGAACAAGGCGAATTGGTACAGTCCATCTTTTTCCACGGCCACAGATTATAACCGATTCCCAGGGCTGAGGCAAGAGGATAAAGAGCTGCATACCAGGCATTGGAGTTTTCTCCTGTCTCCCCCATCCAAAGCGGCACATCAAGCTCCTCCGCAGCACTTATAAAACGCTCCAGGCAGGCTCTGTCGGGCATTTCCGCATACCTGTGAAAATGGAGAACCATGTTGTCATCATACTTTTTATGGAATATACGCACATCCGTCGCCCAGTGCGCCCCTTCCAGGGAAATCAGGTGATTGTTATCCACCTCCCTGACAGCGGCAATCACTTCCTCGTAGAAAAGCTCCAGCTCTGGAATCAGATAATCAAAATCACCGTTTCCTGCTTCCGGAGGTATGATAGGCTCATTGAGTAGATCATAACCTCCCACCACAGCCCTTTCGGAATAACGCTGCGCCAGTTTTTTCCACAGGGCACACGCTTTTACCCGACAATCTCTGTCAATGAATAATCTGGGCACGTTATCCACAGAGTCATCAATATTGGACCCTGTTTGTCCACCGGGTGCCCCATGCAAATCCAGGAAAGCGTAGATTCCTGCTTCCTCGCACCAGGAAAGACAATCATCCAACAGTTTAAAGCCCTCTTCCTTCCATAAAATCCCCGGCCCATCTTCCATAAACAGCCGATAGCTAAACGGAATCCTCACGGAATTATAGCCCAGTTCCGCCATAGCCAGTATGTCTTCCCTGCGGATATAGTTCTCTCTGTACTTTTTCCAGAATAATGGAGCATAATCCTTTCCGGTCAATTCCTCCACACACTTTTCAATCCGTGAGGGACGGTCAAATCTCTCCCCATAAGCTTTCCACATATAGCCTTCCTGCAGCAGCCAGTTCCCAAGTCCCCAGCCCGACAGTAAAATTTCTTTTCCACTGCCGTCCACAATTTTCTTCCCATCTGCATGAAGATATGCACATAAATTGTTTTGTTTTTTCATCCCTTAACCGCTCCTATCGTTATTCCCTGCACCAGATATTTCTGCAAAAACGGATAAACAATCAGAACAGGCAAAATACCCATCACTGCAATTGCCATCTTAATTCCTGTAGAAGGCAGCTGGCTGGTATCAATATTCATACCCTGACTTGCGCTGCTCATGAGGAACTGCGTATCCAAGAGCATCCTGTTTAAAAGCACCTGAATGCTGTAAAGTGTGTCCTTATTAATATAGTACAGGCCGTTCAGCCAGTCATTCCAGTAACCCAGCCCCACAAGCAGCGCCAATGTGGATATGATGGGTTTAGACATGGGAACTACAATACGTACCAGAATCCCTCCCTCCCCGGAACCGTCTATTCTGGCGGCATCAATTACTTCTTCCGGAATATTACTGGTCAGATAGGTTCTCATCATGATAACATTAAAGGCTCCCATCAGCAAATTCGGTACAATCAGGGCCCACAGCGTATTTTTAATATGAAAGTTCTGCGTCCACATGATATAGGAAGGGACAAGACCGCCATTAAACAGCATGGTAAAAAACAGGAAAAAGGCGATCATATTTTTACCCGGCAAATCCTTCCTGGACAGCGGATAGGCAAATAATGTGGTAAATACAAGATTAACCGTTGTCCCGATAAGCGTTACCAATGCGGATATTCCATAACCTCTCAACAGCTGAGTGGAATCTACCAATATGTATTTATATGCTGAAAAGTCCAGTTTGGAGGGAAGAAAAGAATAGCCATTTACTATCAGGGCATGTTCTTCATTTAAAGATGAAGAAAACAGCAAAAGCAGTGGCAGCATGCAGAAAACGACAAGTATAATCATGACTGCATTTGCCATTATTTGAAATGTCTTGTTTCTTTCAACCATGATTTTCCTCCTAAAAAAGCGCGCTTTCTTCATTTTGTTTCCTTACCAGCCAGTTTGCCGCAATTACCAGGATAAATCCCACCATCGACTGATAAAGCCCTGCCGCCGCCGACATACCTATATTATTAGTCTCCATCAGGCCTCTGTACACGTAAGTGTCAATAGTATTGGTAACATCTATAAGAGGTCCGCTGTTCATCGGCACCTGATAAAACAGGCCGAAATCAGAATAGAAAATCTTGGATACCGACATCAGTGTCAATATACAGATGGTAGGCGCCAGCGACGGAAGTGTGATATAACGAATTCTCTGCCAGCGCCCTGCGCCGTCTACCACTGCCGCTTCATAATAAGAAGAATCAATTCCCATCAATGTAGCATAGTAGAGAACACAGTTGTAACCAATGTTTTTCCAAAGGTTCACCAGAACCAATATAAGCGGCCACCAGGTCGGATTTGAATACCAGGAAAGCTTCTGTTTACCCAGGCTCTCAAGCGCATGATTGACAAATCCATACTCTGTACTCAGAAAGCCATAGACAATGTAACTGACCACCACAATGGATACCAGAAAAGGAAGAAGTATCAGTGTCTGATAGGTTTTTCTTGCACGCACCGCTTTGATTTCCGAAAGCAAAATGGCTACCGTAATTGCTGCCGCAGTTCCAACTATAATAAATACCAGATTATAGCAGATTGTATTTCTTGTAATGACCCATGCATCCTTTGTTTTAAACAGAAAAATAAAATTTTTAAGGCCGTTCCATTCACTTCCGAAAATACCCTTTTGATAGTTATACTTCTTAAATGCAACCACCGTCCCTGCCATAGGAAGGTAATTGTTTATAATAAGATATATGCTTCCCGGCAGCAGCATCAGATACAGGGGAAGGTATCTCATCCATCTTCCGCGGCTCATTTTATGATTTTTCACCGGATTCTCCTCCTGTTCTTCCGGCTATGGAAAAGGGTGCGGATCCGCACCCTTTTCCTCCGGACTGTTAATATCAGACGATTACTGCTGTGCAGCCCAGGCATCAAGCTGTGCCTGTTTTTCAGCAATAATTGCATCTACTCCTGCATCTTTCAGTTCCTTAACCATCTTCGGGATTGCCTCCTCAGGATTCAGGGAACCGCAGTCCAACGCATTCTTATATTTAGCCGTTACATTATTGCAGGCTGTAATTTCGTTAAGAACATTGGAATTATCCCAGACAAAGCCAAAGGCTTTGCTCAGCTTCGCACTGTTGTTAAATTCTTCCGTCTGCTTCCAGATATCCGCACCATCTGCTTCCCATGGAATGGATATCAGTTCATTAGGCCATACCCAAGCCACGCTGCTGTAGGATGTATTGGAAGCGTCTACACCATCAGGATAAGTCAGGACTCCTTTTTCGCTGTCAATCAGATAGTTTTCGCCTTCAATTCCGTTAATTAAAATATTACTCAGCTCCGGATTGCTGTAGATTTCATTCAGTACCTGCATAGCTCTTTCCGGTTTTTCGCTGTTATGCGCAATATACCAGGTATTCATTCCTGAACCGGAAGTTCTATAGGTTTCCACCAGCTCTACCACCGTAATATCTTTACCTACTTTTCTGCTCCATTCCGCTTCAATACCCGGTTTGGTATTACAGAAATAACTGAAACCCTTTCCTGCTGCCATCAGCTCGTAGGCATTCTGTGTATTGGTGGCAGCATCAGGCATAATATATCCCTTCTGTGCCCAATCATACCTGCGCTGCATAATTTCCTTATAGGTATCGCTTTCATACCAGTCTACAACCTTTAATTCGGAATCATCAAGACAGTTTTCCAGCCACCCGAAATCACCGCCAAGGTCATCCCTGCTCACATTGTAATAACCCATACCGCCATTATCAGATACCAGAGGATAGCAGTCAGGATATTTTTCCTTTACTGCGGCAAACAGCCCTTCCAGATCCTTTTCCGTATGAATTGCAGAAAGGTCATAACCTGTTTCCTCCAGCATATCGGTTCTCATAGCCAGGCCGAAGCCCTCTGCCTTGTCTTTATTGTTAGGCACGCCAAAAATCTGGCCTCCAATGCTCACGCATTCCCAGTCTGTCTGGGGAACTGCATTGAGGATGTCTTTTCCATACTCCGGAAGAAGCTCATCCAAAGGTAAAATCTGTCCCGTATTTGCTGCTGTAATCGTTGAAAATGCAAAATTGGGGAACAGATCCAACTTTTCACCGGAAGAAAGCATCAGGTTCACTTCCTCTGCAAAGCTTCCATAGCTCAGACGAACCAGTTCAATCTTCGTATTATACTTTGCCATAGTGATTTCCGATGCCGCCTGGGCTACCTTATCACAGCTTTCCGATGTAGCATCGCCCACACATACTATTTTACAGACATATTCTTCCTGTGCGGATATTTCCTGTGTTCCTGTTTCCTGCAGCGAATCTTCCGTACCGCTCTGCACGGCATTCGTTGCAGAACCCGTCTCCTGTCCTGTCTGTGCTTTTTCTTTGCTGCTTCCTCCGCAGCCCAGTAACGTTGTGGTTACTACAGCTGCCGTAAGCAGACATGCCAACCATTTTCTTTTCATTTGGTGCCCTCCCTTGTCTTTTGATGTTTTCAATATACCATGTAAGACAGAACGCTTCCGCCGGATTCGTAACCTCATGTTGTCATAATTATTACCATTTTTACTGTCCCGGCTCAGGATTGTCAGAAAAGTGACTTTTAACTGTTATAAATATTCCCATATACATTTCATTATCTTTTTCTCTCATCCGTAGGGCTGACTCCAAAAAATTTTCTATATACCTGAGAAAAATGGGAAAAGTTACTGTAGCCTACCTTTAAGGCAACAATGCTCACGGGAAGCTGGGAGTTTAGAAGAAGGGCACGTGCCATTTTCATCTTTTCCTGAACAATAAACTCCTTCAGTGAAATTCCTTCCACTTTTTTAAACAGCCTGGACACATAATTGGGATTCATAAACACTGCAACAGCAATGTCCTCCCGCCTGATATCACTGTCCAGATGATGATAAATATATTCTTTAATAGCGTCTACCTGACCGACGGCCCTTCCCGCATCCACCTCTTCGCCGGAAAAATAGGATGTTACCGTTTTCAAAAAAAGCTGCATATCCTGCAATGTCTCATAGGCATGAAGCGCAGTCTGTCTCTGCTCCTCCTCCGTGAAAATATCCTCCCAGGCCGTATCTGTCCTTTCCTCAGCCAGACAGATTACCCGGTAAAAGTCACTGTAAAACTTCTGCAGGTTGCCGGCATTCAGACAATCCGCATCAGATAATTCCTGCAGATACCTCATTGCATCCTCATACACTTGCTTCCCCATGCCCTGTAAAAGAAGCTTTTCCCATGTTCTGAAATCAGGCTGTCTTATCTGAGGCTCGACCCTATCTTCCCCATTCTCCGCCCTGTAAACTCCGCTTCTCCGTGCAACATTATCCTCTTTCAGCTGTCTGATAACCGCCAGTTCACACGGCATATCCTCAAACATCACCATATTTCCCACATATAAAGCCATATCACAGCTGAAAAACTGCCCGGCAGCCGAAAAGAACTTTCTCAATATCTCCCACATTTTCGTACTTTCAGGCTGTTTCTGCACTGTCCCATAAAGAATAAAAATATATTCCTCCTGATTCAGGCTTCCGATATGAGCCTTCTGCTCCCATTCCTGAAGCAGTTCCTCCAGTATATTGGCACAGGAATTGCGGAAAAGCTCCCTGTCCCATGCTGCATTATTCCATTTTAAAACCTGACACAATAGCAGCCGCGCCGGACTGGTATTGCAAACAGGCTTTCCCATTTTCTGCATATCCTCCAACAGCTTCCGGCAGCAGCCCCCATTTTCAGGTTCCTGATACCATTCCCCGATGAGTTGATCGGTTATTCTGTCCCGTTCTTCAAAAAGTGTCTTTCCATAGGAATAATATTTTTTCTGATCTCTTTTTTCCTTTATCCTCTGCTTTACACGCAGAATCGCATTCTCTATATCCTCATATCTGGCGGGCTGAAGGATATAATCAAAGCTGCCCAATTGCATGGCCGTTCTGGCATACACAAAATCCGCGTGTGCCGTAAGGAAAATACATTCTGTTTCCATCCCCTGATCCAGTGTCCACTTCAGAAGAGAAAGTCCGTTTTCTCCGGGCATCTCAATATCACACAGCATAATGTCAACCTGATTAAGAAGAAGAATTCCCTTAGCCTCCGCCGCACTGTACGCCTTCCAGACAGTTTCAATCCCCAGCCCGTCCCAGTCAACCTCCGAGAGTATTCCGTCAACTACATGTATTTGATCATCAATCACCAGTACTGTCATATTTATTTCCTCCTACAGATCTACTACAGGTTGTCTTGCCTCTTCATAGGGCACAAAAATATCCACACAGGCACCGTTCATATTGCTGTATATAAAGCTGCACGGCTTTTGATAAAGCAGGGAAAAACGCTGTTCCACATTATTGATTCCCATATGCTCACCGGGCATCCGTTTTTCCGGATCATTTAAAATTTCCATAACTTCCGGAGGGAAACCGCTCCCATTGTCCATGATTGTCAAATTAACAAATTGTTCCTCACCATCCAGAAAAAGTCTGGCTTTCACCAGAATCTGCATAGGTTCCTCACTGCTTTTTTCGTATTTAAAAGAATTTTCTATAAATGTGAGCAGGGACATGGGCGGGATTTCAAACTGCAGAAGATCAGGGCTGACATCTTCCTCATATTCCGGTGGTTTCGCACTGCTCATCTGCTGCAGCTTGATGTAAGATCGCACGCTGTCCAACTCTTTTCCCAGTGGTACGATAATATCATGATCCTTCAGAACCGCTCTCAGGTATTCTGACAGAGTAAGAATCATTTCCTGCATCTGTGTATACTTACGGGCCGCAGTCATGGCATACAGGTTTTTCATGCAGTTCAGAAAAAAATGAGGCCGTATCTGAATTTGATAATACTGAAGCTCGGTCTTCTGTACCTGAATCAGCCTTACATAAGCCAATATTTTTAATTCCCTGATTCTGTCCATCATGGCATTGAAGGTAGACTCCATTTTTTTATATTCCTTTACCTGGTTTCTGACCGAGAGCCGTGATTCCAGACCACCGTCCCTGATTTCTTCCATAGTTTCCACCATCTGCTCAAGCGGCTGCAGGAAATCCCGCTTCAGAGTCCGGTAACACCACAGCAGAAGCACTACAAAAAACACAGATAAAAGCAGCATAATGAGCGGCATGGATTCCATACTCCAGATTCCACGGTATGGCTCCACAAGCATCAGATAACAATTGAGTATTTCCGAATAGCTCATTACTACAAATTGGTTTCTCCCATGGCCGCTTAAATAAGAGGTTTCCTCTTCCTCAATCCGGATCTGCAAATCCTTCATCTTATCCCGGTAAGAAAGAATCATTCCATTTTCCTCAAAAACAAGATAGCTCTTTTCCGTTCCTTTTTCTTCTATGGAGGATACATTATCCACATCAATAATACAGCTGGTATAAACCCCTCCCAATCCCATAATTTTAAGGAAGTAATATTTGTCCCCGATTTGCTGCACCCTCCAATCTGTAATTGCCTCGTCCCCCTTTTCAGTTACAAGCTGGTTCAGATACTTCTTAATATTATCCTTTTCATCAAAGCTGATGTTCTTACGGAAAGGGCCATTGGTTATGTTGCTTTTGGGACTGATAATGCAGAAGGCCGATATGCTGTCTATCGTTTTCATAACCGACTCAAATTTTTCCTGGAGCTGCTGCACCTGAAGATAGCTGTCCACGTAGCTGAGAGGATACCTCAAGGCATTATAGGAGCCATCATTGGCGATCATATCGGACATAAAATACTCCACATGTTTCAAATCCTCTTCCAAAAAGGATTCATACATAGTAAGGCGGGTCTGGTTATTCTCGGTTAACCGCTGCCTGTATATGGTATTGCTGTAGATATTCAATCCTATCAGGAAAAAGAAAAAAGGAATCAAAAAAAGCATGGATATCTTGAGAAGAGTTGTTTTGGCTGTATTGGGCCTGGTCATGGTTCTGCCTGCTTTCCTGTATATTTATATCTTTGGGGGCCTATTAAGATTATAACGTAAGAATCCTTTAACGGATTTTCCAGATTATTGTAACACAAATATGTAGTAATGTTGTAAGAAAAGAATATTTGCAAAAAATCACATGGTGTAATTTTAAGATTTATTTTTTAATCAAAAAAGGAATCGGCGTTAACCAATCCCTTTCTGTATTATCTGGTATTTTTTAATGTCTGCAAATTTATCTCTGCTTAAACCTCTTCCTGGTAATCCTTAAGAACTTCCTTAATCTCTGTTAGAAGCATCGTATGTATCTGCATGCTTCCGTATTTCAATAACGGATCAAATAACCAGGCTGTGATGAATTATCCACAGTAAGCCAGCCGGTTACCTGTGTTATACACCATGCCTTCTGCGGTACTCCATAAACAGCTTCCAGTCCTCCCGTCCAAGGTAGTGGGTGCCTGGTCTTAAATGATAGCCTACACTGCCCTCATGAAATGCATCTCCTGTTTCCGGCAGGCTATCGCATACAAGCCCCTTCTCCCCAAGCAGTTCATACACAGGCGTCACCGCCGCGCAGGACAGGAACTCAGAGCGTGGATCCGCCCACTGATCATCCACGGCGCTTGCCGCATAAAGCTTTCTGGGCACAACCAGCGCCGCCAGGAAATGCTGGTCAAAAGGAAGCTTTGTCTCCCCGCCGGCATATTTCTTCAGATTGCCGCAGAACCAATAGGGGAAATTCCTGCACAGATCCGCCACATTCTCCCCTTCCTTTCCCCGGAAAAGAGAAATGCCGCCCGCACCGGAATCATTGGAAATCACCATGGAAAAACGGTCATCCATGGCGCCGCACAGCAGCGCGGCTTTTCCTAGCCTGGAATGGCCTGCTACAGCAATACGCTTACCGTCAATTTCCTCCAAATCCACCAGGTAATCCATAATGCGGCTGGCGCTCCATGCCCATACCGCAAGCTTTCCCCAGCCGTCAAATGCATTGCCGGGGAACAGGACGCCGGGGCCGTTCGTATAGCCGTCTCCCTGATCCGGAGCAATATCCTGATAAGAAACCCTGGCTACCGCATAGCCGCTGTCGGTAATCTCCTCCATCAGTTCATCAGAGGATAAAGGCAGGAAGGTCAGATATACAAATACCGGCGGCTTCTGCACATTTTTCGGCAGTACAAGCTGAAACGGATAGGAAGTATAGCGGCTATTGGTATGGATCCGCACCTCCACTGTCCGTAGTACGGCTTTTCCTCCAAACGCATTTTTATCCTCCTTTACCGTCTCCCACTCGGTTTCCCATCCCGTACGCGGCATCCTCCCGTAGCATTCCTCCTGAAGGATTTCACGGATTTCTTCCCGGCGCTTTCCCCAAAGCTCCGGTGTGTTCACCGCCGTGCTGTCCGCAAGTCTTAAGACCTCCGGCAGCGCACGTTTTTCAAGTTCCATTTTTATTGCTTCTTTCCCCATTTTTTTGCAGCCTCCCACTGTTTGCAGCCTTTTTTATTACTTATTTTTATTGAAACATGTTCCGAACAGGAATGCGGGCTATAATTTATATAACTCTGAATGCAGTACTTCTGTTACCTTGATTTTCTTTTTCTCACAGAAAGACAGAATGCTGCAGCATTCCTGATTATCCGATGCCAGTTTTTCCAGGGAACTGTCCCAGGGCGTTTTCAGGTATATTCCCTTGTTTCCGCCGGCCGGACCAACGGCATGAATGACCTTTTCCGCTTCCTTCAGCTGCCGGAGCAGCTCTTTTTCTTCAATTTTTTTCTGAAGCGCTTTCATCCGGATGTAATCGTTATCCAGACATTCCACGCCGTCCACGCCCACCGGAAGCATCTCTCCTTCTATTCTCACGTTCACATATGTTCTCCACGGCTGGCCTTCGCGTTGGTATTCATGCATATTTGATTCACCCACCGCATCCCTGGTAAATTTGGGATTATAGCTTGTCAGATCTGTGAGAAGCTTCACTTTCATCTTATGTCCCCCTTTCTGTTCCGGTTTCCGCGGTTTTTAAACCGTTAACGCAGAAGCCGATGCCCCAAAATATGAGATACTTATACTGTTATAAAAAGTCAGACACTGCTTTATTTTGCCTGATGTATTTTCCCTTTGTGTATTTCTACCTGTTGTTTTTCTACTTGGTATACTTCTCCTTGATGTATTCCGCAACATCATCGATTTCGGGAAACAGCGCCGCTTTATTAATAGAGAACAAATCCAGCTCACGGAGAATATTCTCCTTATTTTTCACGATAAAAATAAGCTTCTTTCCCAACTTATTCCGGTAACGCAGGGTGCGAAGGCTGTTTCCTTCCCCTCTGCCGTCCCCCAGGCCGCACAGAATAAAAGATCCATCCTGCTTCATAATTCTCGGATTACTTCTCAGAGGCATGATAAATACATGGCTGAGCAAGTCTTTTTTTCTGATGCGTGGCTCAAAGCCCGGATTCTTTGATTTTACCTCTCCGGCCAGTTTTGCCGCATACTGGAGATATTCCCTGTCCTGCTCCTCCGGTACGCCGTTTACGCATAACTCATACAGCTTTGTTTGAAAGGCATAATCAAATACCGGAATCGCAGCCAAAATGGCCGCTGTGTCGCTCCTGGCATATTTGGTGGATGCTGTTTCCGTCTGCAAAACGATCACCTCCCCCACACTGTCCCTGCTGCTACAGCAGGCAAAGTACAGGGCAACCAGCGGATTTTCCGTAATGTCCAGAAGCCTGGTGGGAAGGCCGTAATGCTGCATTTCCACCAGATAGTCCAGATGGGATTGGCACTGCGCAAAATCCTGGGTGCAGCGGAGGATAAGCTCCTGATACATACGGTTTTCATTTACCATCCAGTTCCGGCTGCGTTTGATTCCCGGGAGCAATTCGTAAGATAGCCTGGAATGGCCTCGGAAATAGAGGATGTGATTCGTATTTGACTGCCTCATGTCGGAAATGTCTTTTACGTAGCTGCTTACGTTTTCTATCAGCTCCAGTTCACAGGAATTGGCATCGTATATGACGCCGTTCTTTTCCAGAAGGTTCCTTTCGGGAAGCGGATTTTGTACGGAGGGTTCCGCAGCTGCTTTTACTTCTGAAGGAGGTTTTTCTTCTGAAGGAGGGGTGGTATCGATGTATTTTCCATCCCATTCCCGAATGAAACGGTTGAGAACTGCTTTCAGATACTCAAGACGTTTTTCCCGCTTTGACACCCCAAGATAGGGAAGAAAAATCCAGAAAACCAGCGCTTCCTCTTCGAGAGGCGTCAGTCCCCTGTCCTGTGTCCCAATGATGGAAGACATATAATTTATCATGATTTCCAGGTTTTCGGAGGTAATGCAGCTGCCTGCATACAGGGTATAAAGAGCGGAATCCTGCGCCTTCAGGCGGGAATAATAGGTGCCTTTTCCCAAAGCGCCCAAGATATAACTGCAGTCCACGTAGCCTTCCTCCAGAAGTTTTTTCCCGAAGATATGGAAGAAGGCCCGGGTAAGATATTCTGAGTTATCGGCGTATTCTGCCAGCTGTTGTGCGTCGCTGCGCAGCTTTTCTTTGTATTTTTCCATATTTTCACCATGCTTTCAGAAGAGAGGATCTGGTGCGAAGAATATTTGGTTTAAGGCTGCTGTTTTACCTGAACGGAAAAGTTCATTTTCAGGTCCCTGGGGATAACTGCTCCGATTGTCTGTTCCAAATAGGCGAAATAGCCGTTTGCGCCCCCTTCCTCCGTCCATAATGCAATAGATTTCTCAATTCTCAGCAGGCAAAGGACAGGTTCCCTGAAATATGACCTTAAATCTGAAGGTGATGTGAGATCCCAATACCCTGCGGCGGCTTCCCTGATCTCATCGTTTGTAAAGGGATCAAAGCTCATTAACAGCCCATTGACAAAGGCTTCGTTTTCAGGGGTGCGGTATCCATTTAAATCATATTCCGTATCTGTCAGGTATCCGTCTACGAGCAGAAGGCATACATGGATTGCCTCTATTGCCCTTCGTCCGTTTCTGTTCGGGTTTTCCCGATGAAGCTTCAGCAGGTTTCCTTCCATGGGGGCAAAGAGCATTGCGTAGGCATTTTCTTCACCTTTGGCGATCTTTCCAAACTCCTTGGTCATCATGTTGGAGATTTTTTCGAATTTGTAGCGGTTTAGTTGTTTTTTCATTTGAGGGGGCTCCTTTGTTATTTGTTGTATGAGGGTTTTGGGTATCGTTTAATGAATTACTTATATCTGGTTACTTTCTGATATCTTACGGCTTTCCAGGATTCCTTCAATCACTTCAATGTAATCTTCATATAAAAGTAATCTTTTTGAATCATTAGTAAAAGCATTTATACAATAACACAAAACCCAAAAAATCAATGCAATACAAACCAGATTATTAATTGCATCGTTTTGAAAAAGATTACCCAAAATAAACGTTAATAAAACGATCATTATCGGCATAATCACTCCTGAATAACTGCCTTCAACTTTCATAGCAGATCTCAACAAGTACCTGAGATACCTCAAAAAACTCTCCAGGCTTCCTGTCGAAATACAGGAATACTTTCCCCTTACATACTCGGACCATTGCTCATAGGTGCTGAACCTATCCTTTCCAATTAAGACTGATTCCTTTTTATTTAATTTTTTTCCGCAGGCATTTAGATATATCAGATATTCCCTTTTATGGTTAAAATCATATGGCTGCAGTATATTCTCTTTTTTCCCCTACTCACCCTTCTCATACCTCTGCCTGTAATAATTCATTGTCCTGTAATCTATAATATCCTTCATATGCTGCACAAAAGCCGGTTCCGTTACCACATCCCTCAGATCATCCCTCAAAGCCAGCACAAATCCCTCTCTATCCACAAAGAAACCGCTTCCCGATTCCTTCAGAAAATGAACCGGATTCTTCCGGGCCTCGCTGACATATCTTTTTTTATCCCAGCTTCTGAAATCCCTTGTGTTCTTATCCTTCTCCATATCACGCCAGTTCTGATCCTTTTCATAGAAAGCTTTACAGCTCTGATAAACGTCCTCCTCCGTAATCCCCATTTTTATCTCTCCATCATTATAAAAAGCGAGAAGTATAGGCATTTTATAGGATTTGGACATGGAGGTTGTCTCCACGATATGAAGGAATTCCCATCCCGGCCCCTGTGAAAGCCTCCATTCCTCATCAGTTAATTCCTTCAGTTCCTTCAGAAAATCAAGATAATGGTTAAAGGGATTTTCCTTCGAATTCTTTAAGCAAAGCTGATATATTTCCTCCTCCATATAAGTAAAAAGATCCATCCTCGCAGGAACCTTTCCTCCAAGAAATTCCTTAATCCTAAAATATTCCCCGCGGATACGCTCTTTCTTTGTTTCCTTCCTGGCTGCCATTTCTTTAAACAAATCGATCAGCCGCATATCAAAGTCCACAACACAATCCAGAGGAAAATTAAAATCCTTCTGCTCCTTCCTCTCCGCCGCCTCTCTGGAATAAGGCTCCCCGCTGAGAAGAAATGGCGCATTCCCGGCTTTTTCATAATTCCCCATGAAATCAAGGACCGTCAGATACTCCTTGCCTGCCTCCTTCCGCAGTCCCCTGCCCAGCTGCTGAAGAAAAACCACCGGCGATTCCGTGGGACGCAGGAACATCACCATATCCAGAGAAGGAATATCCACACCCTCATTAAACATATCCACTGAAAAAATTACTTTCAGCTCCCCTTTTTCCAGCTTTTCAATTGCAGCTGTCCTGTCTTCCGAAAAATTCCCATCCGCATCGCTGTACACTGCACATGCCGGCACATTCCGGGCGCAGAACTCCTCAGCCATCCTCTCCGCATGTGCCCTGGAACAGCAAAAGCCCAGTGCGCGCTGAGAACCATATTTTCTGTAATTTTTATAAATCAGATCGCATCTTTCTTTAACAATCAGCTTGATATCCAGATCCTTCTGCAAATATTTTCCCCTGACTACAGGCAGACCGGAGTAATCCACGCCATCATAGATTCCATAATAATGAAACGGCACCAGCATTCCCTTATTAATTGCATCCTTCAACGTGATTTCAAAAGGGACATTATAATCGCATATTTCATAAATATTCCGGCCATCCATCCTGTTGGGGGTCGCGGTCAGCCCTAAAAGAAAACGATACTGAAAATATCTGATTATTTTCCTATAGCCATCATTTACCGCATGATGGAATTCGTCAATCACAATATAATCAAAATAATCCTGCGGGAAATATTTTTCACACAAATATTCATCTTTTCCCAGACAGCCGACCGATGCAAAGATAACAGGCTTATCCGTCTGCTTCAGATTTCCGTTGAAAAATCCCTGTTCATCCTGCGGACGAACCCTTTTGAAGCTTTCCGCCGCCTGCTTCAGGATTTCTTCTCTGTGCGCAACAAATAATACTTTTTTATATTCAATGGAATCAAACGCAGCAAGATAGGTCTTGCCAATTCCGGTAGCAGCATGAATCAGCGCTTTCCTGTCACCTTTCTCACGGCTCTTTTTCAGTGCATAAAGTGCGTCTATCTGCGCGCCCCGCGGAAAAACAGGGGCAAGCCGGCCATCCCTCGCCGGCAGCTTTTCCTGATAGCTTTCCATATCCTTTTGAAGGGCCGGACGCTTCCAGTTTTTCGCATAATCCTTCAGTACTTTATCCGTCACCTCAACCGAATGATTATAAAAAAGGTCTTCAAACTCCTCAAAGAAAAGGTGATAGCTTTGTTCATCATCTTTTTCTGAAAACCGGTAATTCCATTCAATTCCTTTGGTAAGCGCGCTGCGGGAAATGTTAGACGATCCTACATAGATCTCACTGTTATCGGCATAGTGAAATATGTAAGCTTTTGGGTGAAAGGAACGGTTCTTTTCCTGATAGAGATGGACACAGACTCTGTCCTCCAGCTCGTACTTGAGCAGGGTAAGGGCACTGGGCTGTGTGATGCCCAGATAATTTCCGGTAAGAAGGCGTATTGCCGCGCCTCTGTCCAGCGCGTTTTTAAGCGCAGGAAGTAAAAGCCGGACGCCTGATTCCATCAGAAAGGATACGATGATATCAATGCTGTCCGCACTTTTTATGCTCTTTTCCAAATATGTAAGCAGATGGTTGGCCGGAATGTCTCCTCCCATACTGACTCCGCGGGCTTTGTATTCTGAGCCCTCAGTCCATAAATTATTACCGGACCTGCCTATCAGATACAGTTTTTCTTTACGAGAATCATGTTCATCCATTTTTCATCATCCCTTCCCGGGCGTACATCTGAACTTATCCATTTTTCCTTTATTTGAAATACATCTGTTTCCTGTAATATTCTCTGCAGTTTATCCTCTGTCATATCGATAAAATACCTGCCGTTTCTCATTCCTTCAAAATCTCCGTATTTAAAGGATGCATACAGGATGCCTTCTTTTTTTAACGCACGGGCAAGATTCTTCAGTATATCCTTAAGATCATCATAGGTGGAATGAAGGATTGAAGAGCAGGCCCAAATGCCATCGTATTCTTCTAATACATTCAGTTCCTTGAAAAGCATCTGTTTTACAGAGATTCCGGTATATTCGGAGGCGATTCTGCAAAATTCCTCCGAACCATCGATGGCATCTGTGCTACAGCCGTGAGACAGGAAATATTTCGTGTCTCTTCCAGGGCCGCAGCCGAAGTCCAGGATGTGTGCCTGCGGTTGTAAGAAGGAAAGGAATTTGTCCTGTACGGAAGCAAAGTCCAGGGACTGGGTGGAATCGCTGAACTGGGCGGCGTTTTGGTTGTAGTAGTTCAGGGTTTGAGTGGTGTGTTGGTTATTCATTGTTTTCGGTACCTTTCCAGGATTGAAAGAATTGCAGGGCCGTATTGGGTTACCTTTTTTTCACCGAAACCGGGGATGAGGAGTAATTCATTTCCAGTAGCCGGCATTTTTGATATTAATTCTTTTAACTGAGCATCGTTGAAAATATAATATGGCTTGATGTTTTCTTCCCGGCTCTTTTTGAGGCGATAAGCTTTTAGTTCTTTGAAAATTTCTGTATCTTCGATCTTTTCTTCTGAAACTCTATACAGCACGGACTTCGGTGTTATTTCTTTGGTAGTTTCCGCAGCTGTCTGTACCGAATCACTTGCTACTATTGATGTCTGTTTAGCAATATAATACTTTTCATATTTCGCAGTATAATCACAGGTTTGTTCCTTGTGAAGCTGCAGGAAGGAATCTGCCCATTCTTTCATATTATTATCTGAACTGTTTGATTCTTTTGACTGACTGTTAGCCTCTTTTATATAGGCAATCAGCTGATCAACACGAATAACCTTTTGTTTAACTTCTTTTTTGGCATACTTCGCATTTAAAATTGTCCTGGGGTTCGCCAGAACAACAACAGAGTGATAAAAGCTGTCAAAATATCGCTCTGTCAGGAATTTTGTCAGAAAATTATTTCTGGATTCTGTCTTTACTTTCTTTATTACCTGGCGATGCCGCTCATTCTGGGTTATTGGGGAATAAATTCCTTCTTTTCTTATTTTTCCTCCCACACTCATCGAACGTATAAAATCACCTGCACTATTAATTTCTATATTACCAAAAAGATTTTTGCACTCAATAACAAAGCATAGCTTTCTAGTGAATACCATGTAATCAATCTGTGCACTTAGATCTCCGTCTGTCAAATAAATATCATGGAGTATGTACATTGGCATACCGCTGTTCTTCAGCTCAAATGCTACATTCTTTTCACCGGCAATACCATATTCAAGGAATTTTATGTCCTGCTGTATCAGGGCTTTTCCTTCTGGGTTTAGTTTAGGCTCTATTTCATGGAGTTTTTGGAGCTGGAGTTCTGCATTGCTGGTTGATTTTAAGAAGATGGGAGACTTTAGGCTGTTAAACATGTTTTTCTCCTTGTGAGTCACATATAACTAATGCTAACAAAAAAATTCAACATAAATTCTGAATATATTTAGATTGTAACACATATTAACAAATAAATAAGCACTTTTTCATAATTATGTCAATCCAAATTAGTTCTTTGAAAATAACTTAAAAGGTTCTACTCTTTTTTAGCTTTCTAATAATTTAAGCTAACTTTTTATGGTAATATTTAGAAAGAGCCAGCTTGACGTTTACAAGTACATAAGTCCAACTTTACATCCGCCTTGAAAAATTTGTAATTTTTTAAGTTTGCCATAGACTCTGAGAAATATCCATGTGGGGGATTCGATTTTTACGAGTTTTTATAAATCCGAACATTATAAATCGTTTAAATAGTTAAAACAAATTAAAAATCTCAGTTCATCTGTATCACTTTTGAAACAGAAGCGGAGATTTATTTATTAAATTATTTGCTAATGCGAATCCCGCTGGATTTTATAAAATTCCAAAACTTCAAGAATGTCAATATCAAAAATACCTCTAATAACGTCATCTGTAAATTTATTATCTGCAATAATAGTTTTTGCAGATATAAGCTGATCTTCATTTAATGCTGAAAATTTTTTCCACCATTTTATTGTAAGGTTATCCTTGTATTTAAAGCGATGGATAATAAACGCCTCTGGCATCCATAAAATTTTATTAAACTCGTCTATATCCTTACCAAACGCTTCTTCAAAAAAGGATTTCCCGCGTCCTATTTTTCCTTTTGTTGCATTTAGAACAGCCTGAATAGCTCGGATAAACTTTCTATTCCAATGAACCCCAATGTAATCACGATTACGAAAGAATGCGGGGGCATCTATAGGATGATATTTCATTGGAAATGAATAAATTGTTGCACCTAATTCTTCACATAAATCTACATTAATTTTCATTCGATAATATAATTCTTCGGGTTTATCTCCATAATTATACAAAAGATAATTTGAGAGATCGGTAATACCATTATTTACAGCTATTCTAATGGCATTAATATATACATCTTTCATCGAATAATGATCAACGGCAATGCGTAGTGGTAGAATGGCAACCTCAGAAAGTTTTTTCATTTTAGCATCAGTTACAAGTCGTGCATCTACCCCTTGATTAAAGTCAATATACCTCGTTCTTTTTGCTCTTCTAAAATACTTGGCACATAATGGACCAACTTTATCATCAAATCCAAATATTTCTTCTTTTGTTGCTGTTTCTGTATACAATAAATTTCTTCTTTCACGTTCAAGATAAAATTCACCTTGTTCTTCCTCTGAAAACTTCGATGATAATTTATCATAAATTTCGATTATCTTTCTTAGACAAGCCCGCTCATTATACCCATTCCTGAGATTATTTAATGCAATCTCATATTCACTTTCTGGAATGTAAGTGGCCCCTTTGCCAAAGCCGCATTCCTTTATTTCATCTATAATCGTATCAAAACAGCTCGAAGCAAAAACATTATTATCCATAAGCAACAAGTCCTTTCTAGGACCAAATTGCTTATCTACCTGTTGAATTTGATGTTTTAAACTAATATAATTTTTATACTCTGGCTCTAATCTTGGCACAGCACAAAAAGAGCAATTTCGTGGACACCCACGAGTCATATAACCAAAATAAGCGTTGTTTGCCGGATATTTATATTCAATCTCATCAAGAATTGAGTAATCTAAAGGTAATTCGTCAATAATATCTTCTTTATCTTCATCAATTATTCCAGCCTTATTTAACAAACCAACATATGGGCGGATTCCGGTTTCTTCATATATCTGTTCTGGTAAAATACTTGATGCAATTCCGTCAACCATCATTCTGCCATCAATTTTACAAAATTTCTTAGCATATATTATTGTATCAATCGTTTCCTTCCAATAAAATGTAAATAATGTTGTAACACCAACAAAATCAAATTTTGGAAAATCATTTACCTTAAAAGTAAATGCTCCATAATCCGTGGGCTGACTTGCGACTGATTTTATGCAATGCTGATTTCATCAAATCTACTTAAAAAACTCCAGATACTTTGATTGGAGTTTTCTGAGTTTCAAAGGAGATTTCAAATATGAATGAAGTAATGCAGATTCGTGCGGCCAGTTGGACCGCAATGATCAAACAACGAAACGATAGCGGTCTGACCATCAAAGAATGGTGTGCTACCAACGGAATTCAGGAGTCGGTCTATTATTACCGGCTAAATCGGTTGAGAAAAATGGCATGGATTCCTTGTGAAACACCGGTTCCTACAAAGGAGCAGGATTCTTCTGGCACATTTGCGCAGATATCAGTTTCTTCTGCTGTACAGACTTCAAATGTAGTAATCCGCATTCGCCGTGGTGATACTGTTATGGAAGTAAGCAGCGATGCACCGGATCTCATCCTCACTTTTTTGAAAGAGATGATGTTCCGTTCTCTCTGAGATCACCGGTTTTCAGGCTATCTATATCTACTGTGGAAAATGTGATCTTCGCAAAGGGATTGATGGTTTGGCGACGTTAGTAAAGGAACAGTTCCATTTGGATCCCTTTCAAAAGGAGGTTCTGTTTCTTTTCTGCGAATGCCGTACCGACCGGTTCAAAGGCCTGGTCTGGGAAGGCGATGGGTTCTGCCTGCTTTATAAGCGGATTGAAGCCGGACGCCTCCGATGGCCAAGAAGCCAGGAAGAAGCGGCAAGGATCTCACCGGAAGAACTTCATCTTCTGTTGACCGGAATCACGATACTGGAACGTTCCTCTATCCAGAAATGCAACTGCACAGAAATCTGCTGACCGACTATGCAGGGCCGACTTTTTCTGCTATACTATCCCTCAGAAAACGGAAGGGAGGGACACTGCGGTGGCATTTTCGCTGAAAGAAAAAGAACTTACGGACCTTGATAAACAAACACTGATCAAAATGCTCGTGGCAGCCACCGAGTCCAACCAGAAACTTTCAGAGGCTGCCTAACAGCTCCAAAAAAGCGTAAACCTTCTGACAGAAGAAGTTGTAAACCTTCGCCAGCACCGTTTTGGCCGTTCCTCAGAAAAGGGGCTGACCAGCGGGGAAGACGGGTGCAGCCAGCTCTGCTTCGCTTTCAATGAGGCAGAGATGACCATAGATCTGGATCCGGCATTCCCGGAACCGGAACTGGAGGATATCTTCCCGAAACCATACAAACGTGGGAAAAAGAAAACAGGAAGACGTCAGGAAGAGAGCAAAGGTGTTCCGGTGACTGTGGTTACCCATACCCTGTCGGAAGAAGAACTGCTTACCGCATTTCCGGATGGCCGGTACAAAAAGCTTCCCGACGAAGTATATAAACGTCTGGAATTCCATCCGGCAAGCTTTGAAGTGATTGAACATCACGTGGAAGTATATGTAAGTGCGGATGGGGGAAATTTTGCGCGCGCAGAGCGCCCAGCGGATCTGTTCCGGAACAGTCTGGCTACCGCGTCCCTGGTTGCCGGTATTTATAATCTGAAGTATGTAAACGCGCAGCCGATTGAGCGGCTTTCCAAAGAGTTTGAACGCAGCGATGTATTTCTCCCGACACAGACCCTGTGCCGCTGGGCGATCATGGGAGCAGAGCGGTACCTGAGCCGTGTATATGACCGGATGAAGCAAAAACTTCCGGAGCATCATGTGATGCATGCGGATGAAACCGTGGTAGAGGTACGCAAAGATGGACGTTCGGCAGGATCTGAGATCCGGATGTGGGTGTACCGTTCCGGTGAACTGGAGCCAAACCCGGTCATCCTTTACGAATACCAGAAGACCCGGAAAAAGGAACACGCCCGTGAATTCCTAAAAGACTTCAGCGGGATCTGTGTGACGGATGGTTACCAGGTATACCATTCTATTGCAGAGGAACGGGAGGATCTGGCAATCGCCGGATGCTGGTCGCATGCCCGGCGGGGATTTGCTGATGTGGTAAAAGCTGCCGGGAAAAAGGATCTGAACATCAGGGAATCCATTGCTTATAAAAGCCATCAGCTCATACAGACCATGAGCCGGTATGAAGAGGAGTTTACCAAATGGGAACCAGCCGAGCGTCTGGAAGCACGTATCCACCATGTACTCCCACTGGTAGATGCCTTTTTTGCATACCTGAAATCAAAAGAAGGCAGCGTTGCACCGAAATCCGCCACAGGAAAAGCGATCAGCTATTGTCTGAACCAGGAAGCATTCCTGAGAGTCTTTCTGACGGATGGTTATGTACCGATGACCAAAAATGCCGCAGAACGTAGTATCCGGCCATTTACAGTGGGAAGAAACAACTGGTTCCAGATCGATACGGTCAGCGGGGCAAAAGCAAGTGCGATCGCATACAGCATTGCAGAGACAGCGAAGGCAAACGGGCTGAAACCCTATGAATATTTCCGTTACCTTTTAGAAGAACTGCCAAAACATGGAGAATTAGAAGCTCTGTCCTATGTCGAAGGGCTGCTTCCGTGGTCCGAGACACTGCCGAAATGCTGCTACCAGAAAAAGGTCTCTGAAAACTGATCAAGTTTCCTTCTATCTGCCGTCCACAAAGGGCGGCATTATTTTTAGTCGGGTACTGGATATGGAGCATTTACCCTTAAAATATTGTCGATAGGTTTTCAATATTTTCTCTAATTCACTATCTCGAAAATTAGGAATCGAATCTAAAGGAGCATATTTCCCCGTCTTTATAAACTCAGATAGTTTAACAAAATGTTTGCCAAGTGATTTATCATCTACAGAACTTAAAAATTCTTCGCAAAGAAGCCTTGCCGCAAATTCCTTTAAATTACCTTTAAAAAATCGAACATCATCATGACATTTACGAAAATATGTAGCAAGTTTCATTAAACCCATTGGTGGATATTTATTTTTGTAATGAGGCTCAATTAATAGTATTTTACGGTTCATTATAGTTCATCCTCTATCCTATGTATAATCATCTCTGCAGTATCTTTATCTGTAGTAGCGATAATTATTCCTAATATTTTTGATATAAGCTTTTTCTCATGTTTATTATATGATGAAAATTTGTCACTTAGCCAAGAGTTATTAGTTTTTTTAGGCGGTTTTTTTACGTACCAGTATCATTTATTTCAGAAATTTTTTTAATATGTTCATTTTCTAATCTCTCAATAATTCTACTAGTAACAGCACTAACAATTGCCCCTGTATTATGCTTTTTCTTTTCAATTATAGCTCTGGCCCTTTCAGCTTCTACTTTTAACTTTTCAAGTTCAACAAGTTCATTATCCCTATGCCTATTATCAATAAACTCGCCTGCACTTTCTTTTCGGCTAAATTCAGCCTCTTTTTTTTCAAAAGATTCTATTTTTTTTTAAGCACTATTAATAGCAGAACCTTCATAATAAATTATTGAAAGTTCCTCATTAAAATAACGTCTTAATTCTCTTTCAAATCGTAATCTTGTTTCATTTTCATTGAAGTGATCCCTTTGAGAATTAGGAATTAATTCCTTTGCTACAACAAACACTTCGCCAATAAAGTAATGATTTCCTCTATCTTCTTTAAAGAACTTTTGAAGTGCATCTTCATTTCCAATTTGAATATTTTCTTTTCTTAATCTTAACCCTCTCATATGGCAATCTTTTATTATAGCAGCTTTAAAATGAGATACACCTAACCATAACCAAGCAAGTAAATTGCCATCTATATCTTTAATTTCTTCCGTCTCCACATGGCTCGATAGGACAGTATGAATGTCAAATACCCTTTCACTCCGTCCGACTTAATCCACCACTAATTTTATACGTTTGGACGTGAGTGGAAACATACAAGAGAATATCCTTTTAATCCGTCTTTGTTTTTGAGGATAAGACTTTACTTTCAGATGCGTCATCCAACGCCATTTCAAATTTTTGTACATCAAGATATTCTTGATTACGCATAATGAAAAGTAATGTATAACGTAAAAATTCAATGGCCAGTTCTTTGGTTTCTATTACTTTATCTTGAATCGTTATCTTACTGTTTTTATCTAATGCGCGGCCGTGAACAATATCTGAACGAAAACCATACACAATTTTCATAGCCTTTCGTGCTTCCGCTGACGAATATGTACATTCCTTTAATTTGGCAGCTACAACAGATATTCTATTTGAAATAGTATAGGTAATTTCTCCATGCGTATCACCTGACAGTAATGTTTCTATACCAATAATGGCATCTAATGCTGTATCATCCTCAGCTTCTCTCAACATACATCTATTTAATCGTTGCACGGCAATAAATACTTTTTTAAATTGTTTGTTTTTCTTTTCTTCTTTGCGTTTTTCACGCAACATTTTATATATTTCTCGAATTTCATTCATCTGCCCTTGATTCACTTTTTTAATATGATATCCGAACAGTTTAATATTACATTCTCTCCTATTAAATGCGCGAATAGTTGCACCATATAATGGAATCATATTGGCTATCCATTTGTCAGCCCAACCAATCGGCTCAATTAATAATTGTCCGTAGCCTGTCGTACACCCAACTACAATTCTTATTGCAGCAAACAGATCATCGATTAAGTTCGTTGGATATGCCCAATAATTTGATACTGCATTATGTAAAGAATCTCGTTTTTTATTTTCTACACTATAGCCTTTTATTCGTATCATGAAACCCGCACATTGTACCAGCTCATTTTCTTGTGTTGAATCAAAACTATTAGCATTATATCGACTTAATTGAAACTCCTTTGTCATTCGGTTAATAGTAATAGTATCTGTTATTTCTATTTTATCTTTTTCAAACTCTAAAAAACAAATCGGAATACATATATCTACAGCCAACTGATTTGCGTATAATCGAATCAATTGTTTCTTAGTCAATGCCTCTACTACATCACTATTTACATCACTATCTTGAAACAATTCCGTTTCATACAAATATCTATTAATAATGTTTTCTACCAGGGAAACAACTGAATATTCTATATTTTTATCTTCATCTGTTAACATTACTCTTGCATCTTGATTCTCTTTAAAAAAAGAAATTAATTCATCATATCCTTTTAAAGTCTTACAACCAATTTTAAACTGACCACCATCCAAACTAAATAACTCTGCATAATCTATCGGAGTATTATAGTTCGTAGAATGGAAAAATGGTATGTCATATTTAAAAGTATCTACTTTTTCTCGTAATTCTTTAAAAGTATCGCTTTCTTCAATTCCTTTAAAAAACAGCTCTGGGTAACGGTAATATTTTGGCATATAAGAATTGGTTTTCTGGTATTCATATACCGCCTTAATCCCGTCTGTTACAACTAACGCGATTAGTGTCAATGATTCTTTCATCTTCTCATCAGCTATTTTCATAATTTCTCCTTATCGCTCTCTTACTTAACTGCCCAATCAGGAGCCAGAAAGTTGGGTATCTCGTCCATACCTATAGGCTGATATCCCATTCCAAAGAGGTTATCTGGCTCTAAAAATCCCATATTAGGATACCCTGAATTTTCTTGTCCTAGCTCTATAAGTTTTTCATTCGATTCTATAGTTGATTGGATTGTTTTTGAAATAAAATAGTTCTCTGTGTATGCAAATATTATGTAGTTCAAAAATTGAAGAACTTTTTGTTCTGACAAACTATTTATCTGATGTCTCAGTTTTCTATATAATTTATCTCTTTTATGATAAAATACCAGGACAACACTTTCCTCCTTTAATGGTAAAATTGCCAAGTGCATAAACTGCATTCTCACTGATTCTGACATATCGAAAATATTATTAATTTCATTTCCTTCTAAATCTTTCGACAAGGCTATAGCACTCTGCGTTGCAATTGGAACTTTGTAAGGTAATACAGACCAATATAGTATTTGATATCCGCCCGAAATATTTTTATCAGCAATGTCCTTATGGAACTGTAATTCTTCCGTGTAATCCCTTACATCTAATTCTTTAATCCCCTCTAAATTTTCTAAGTTAGTATAAGTATGAAATTCTTCCTGCAATTCACGATACAGTTTCTTTTCTTGTCCTCGTTTACTTAACTGCAACAACAAATTTTTCACAGCAATTTCTGCAAGCATTTTATCAGTCGGTGATGATTTTAAATTCTGCTCATTTTCATAATCCTGAAAAAACTTTCCATCACAATCATTACAAATAAAATGAAATGTACCTGAATTGTTTACCCCTTTTTCAATGTCTATAACATCTATTCCCATTAATAGAGAAGCATGCAAGACTTTACCATTTTCAGCAATATTTTTAAGTGATAATTGAGGAACCGAATGCGAATTACAAAAACTTGTCTGAGGCTTTCCGCACAAAATGCATTTATCTGGTTTTGCATTATTTCTTGCTGTTGAAAGCAATTTATTCATTTTCTTACGAACGCCAACAATATCTGTTCCTTCTGGTATATCAATTAACTTCGGCATACACAATCCTTTCTTTATCTCAATGGACGATCTGACTTACTTATTTTATTGGCAAGTTTAGGTAATCCAGTTTGAATAAAATACCATTTCAAATCTTCTATATTCTGTTGCGATTTGGGACCTAATACAATGGAGTCTACCAAATCTTCAACATCAATTTTTTCCTCTTCACATAATTTTCCTAAATTCAAAGCATACACCCGCTTGATTGTATTTAATACTTTATATTGGAGGTGTGGGTCATTCTCTTTTACAAAATATGGTGAAATTCTTACCTCTTGCTCTGCGGCAAAACTCTCATGTTTATGTATCATTGCACATAACAACAGATTATCTATTAGGCCATCTAAATCTGAAAATTCCTCCATTTTTTCATCTTGAATATAATCCACCAATAAGTTCTTCATTTTATGTTGTTTCGCATTATAACCATAGTATTATTCATCCATAACAAAACGATTATAGAAAATCAATTTATACAACAATTCCGTATTAAATACTACCGCCACACCTTGTCCGTTATTGGCATAACGATCCCATTGCGCAGCGTCATTACGAGCCCTTGACACACAAAATATGAAAGGGTACTCCAGTTTCAATCGATTTTGTATATTTTCAAAAATGGACTTTACTTTTGGTATTTTTTCTACAGTTATCTCCTTTAATACTTCTCTTTCTAAATCCCGTATAAATCCATTCAATTCCTTACGGTCATTCATATTAGCAGCACTTCCAAACCATATTTCCTTGATGTTAAGCATACCATTCAGGCCCGTAACATCTGTATAATGCCACAAAGTATTTCCATGCTTTTCAACTACTCTCTGTGCACGATCATCCCTCTGCTTTATTTCAATCTTTCTGAGTTCCATTTTGCCACCCCTAATTTGAAATCTTTCTTGGATCATATCAAATCTCCAGTTCTTTTACAATCGACTCTATTCCTCCTGTTCTTCATTATAAACCTTCACATTATACAAGAGTCAAGCGACTCCCGTACTTTGGCAGGTGACACTATAAATCGTCGTCAGCATAAAGTCAACTAGAAATTCCGCATCTATTCCCATTTGAAAAAACGAATGGCAAAGCCTCCGCAGACAACTGCCACCACCGCCATGATGGTAATTGGAAACCAGACTGATTCTAATGGTAAACCCAACAAAGTTGCTTTCAATAGCTTAATCCTCTGTGTTAAAGGCAAAATATCTGTAATCTTCTGCAATGCAGACGGCATCACTTCATAGGGTAAGGTTGCCCCTGAAAAATTCAACATCGGAAAATACAGGATACTGGCAGCCACGCTGACTGTTTTCGTATCAGGGGCAATACCTCCCACCATAAGTCCGATGCTAAACATCGAAAGCATCACCAGAAGATACATAAACAAGAAAATTCCAATCGACCCGTTAAACCTACATCCAAAAACTATGGATAAAACTCCAAAAACAAGGCACAAGGACAGTATCTCGTAGATCGCGTAAATCGTCACCCACACTGCAAGCAGAAATGCAGGGCTTGTAGGCGTAATTTTATATCTTTTTAATATCTTTTTCTGGCGATATTCAGAAATCAATAGCGCAAGCCCCATTACGCCGCCTGCACAAATCGCAATGGTAGATAATGCCCCGAATGACTGTTCCAAAAAAGTATATTCTACTCCGGGAGATACTGTTTTGGTGCCATAAATGACTCCCCAAATTATGGCAACCACTACCGGCATACAGAGAGCAAAAATAACCATGTCCATTCCCCGGAAAGATAACTTCAGTTCTGTTTTCAACATTGTAAAAAATTTATTCATTTTCCTCTTCCTCCTCTCCAGTAAACCATAAATACGCATCTTCCAATTTTTCATAGGGACTTAATGCTACCGCTTCTTTCATAGTTCCTTCAAAAACAAATCCACCATCCTTCAGGATACCAATCCGGTCACAAAGAATTTCTACCTCATCCATGAAATGAGAGGATAGAAATATTGTCAAGCCATGTTTCTTTAACTCCTGCAGGCTTTTCCAAGCACCCCTTCTCGCTTTTGTGTCAAGTCCTGCGGTAAGCTCATCCAAAAAGACCACCCTGGGATTAGTGATGAGGGACAGCACAATAAATAATTTCTGCTTCTGTCCTCTGGCCAACTCGTTTACAATAGTGTTTTCCTTTTCCGACAAACCAAATTTGTGTAGCAACTCTTCGTATGCCATTGGATGCCTGTAAAGGCAGGTTGTTTCCTCACACAATTCTTTTACCTTGATCTTGTCTGGATAATTGGCTTCCTGGAACTGTACCCCAACCTGTTTAAAAAGCTGCTTTTGCTCCGTCCACGGGTCTAACCCCAAAATACGAACCGTTACCGAATCTGCTTTCTTTGTCCCAAGAATACATTCTATTGTAGTACTCTTGCCCACGTCATTTGCTCCAAGCAAACCATACACTTCACCCGCTGCGACTGAGAAGCTGAGATTCTCAATCACTTTCTTTCCGTCATAAGATTTACTCAGCCCAGAAATTTGGATTGTTTTTTCCATTTCACAGGCCTCCTTATTTTATAAGTAAAATAAAGATTAGCATCCAATCCAACTGCGGTGGGTAACTGTAGGGTTTTATTCTGATAATTTTTTCACCTTTTCAATCTGACAAGCCACATAAAAAGCATTGCTTTTTGCCTCATTCAATGAGGGCAATAACTTATCACAAGCCCTTATGATATCATCATCCTCCTTTAGCGTATCAATAGCTTCTCGTATATTGGTCTGCGGATCATCCGATAAGGCCCGAATCATTCTCAAAATAGCAAAGAGAGAATAGTTGGCACAACGAAGTGAACGTATGATTTTCAATCGCAGCATATCTTCCTCAGTGTACACCCGATATCTGTTTTCAGTTCGCTTGATGGTAAACAGGCCATTCAATTCCCAATTTCTTAAAATATCAATCGTTACCCCTAATACATCTGCTGCTTCCTTTCTTCTATACGTCCTCTGCATTCCAACATTTTTTCACCAATTCCCGACAAAATTTTATGGGTAATTTGTATCATTTCTTCTGCATTTGCTTTTCCGATGTCTATCTGAGCAATATATCGCATGGTCAATTCCATAGCTTTCTCGTAATTACCCAAAGCAGAAACCTTAATAATATCAACCGCCTGTTTACGAAGTCCATTTTGGAGAACTTCTATCTGCAGAGCTGCCCGCGCTAATCTGAATTGCTCAATATGCAGATCAGTAAATACCCGGTAACCATTACTTAGTCGTTCTGGTTTTGGAATTAAACTGCACTTTTCATATAAGCGAACTGTATTTACATGTATGCCGATTATCCTTGCTATGTCAATTGCCTTATATGTATTCATTCAACGCACCTCTATCCCTCATTATGACATATTTTAAAAGTCTGGTGTTATAGTGCAGGATTTTAAGTTTACTGTAGAATACCTTGAATAGCAAATCATATATAGATCTCATTTTTCCAAGTAACAATCTTATCAACTCGACATCCCTTTTAATAATCCTGTCTCCACAACATACCCAATATCTATTCTGTCTACTCAACTCTCCACCATATTTTACAGTAGACCAGTTCCCACAGACTTCCTAAACGCAAAAAATCCGGGAATTGAAACTGCTATCCAAACAGTTCCAACTCCCGGAAACACCTTGTTTTCTACACTTTTTCGTGCTTTTATTTCTCTACCCTTGACATCAATACTATCGTCTCTACATGTGTTGAGGCTGTGAAAAAGATTCCCAAAAGGCGCAGTTTGCCCTTGGCGGAGCCATTACTATTTCTGCCCAAAATGAACACTTAGCCTTTTTAGCACTTATCTATCATATCTTTTACTGCCTTATCAAAATCTGATTCAATAGGTTGTTTTTTATTAAAAATCTCGTATTCCTCATGTGCCTTATCAATTGCCTGCTTATGTGATATTCGTTCATTATCCTTAAGAATTTTATATTGCCTGAATTCAAGAAATGCATTCACACTCTTTTCAAATTCAATCATAGTGAATAAATTTTCCCGTTCAATCAAATCTTCGATATAGTCAAAATATCCTGTAACAGCACGTTCCAACTGCCGAATTTGTTTCTCATCAAGATAATTTTTCGCAACTACTACATCCGATTTTAAAACTCTGCCATCCGGAGCATTTTTCCATGTTGTCAATCCCATATGTTCTTTATGATGCTCAGCAGACTTGTAGACAATCTCTGCTGCCGTATGATTTGTGATAGCATAATGAAACTTGTTTTGAATAGTGGCATAAAAATGATAGGCAACTTCTGAATCTTTTGTATAATCAATACTGCACTCGGCAAATATATCTGTAATTTGCTGCCATATTCTACGTTCGCTTGCCCGAATAGAGCGAACCCTTTCAAGAAGTTCTCTAAAATAGTCCTTTCCAAAGGCGGCACGCCCCTGCTTTAGTCTCTCATCATTAAGTACAAATCCTTTTTGCATGTACTCTTTCAGTATCTTAGTTGTCCATATTCTGAACTGTGTAGCTTTTTTAGAATTCACTCTATATCCGACAGATATGATAGCGTCAAGATTATAAAAACCTGTTTCCGAAATCTGTGTTTTTCCCTCAATCGCACCGTGCTGAGTGGTTATTTCCATTTTGGAAATAACCACTTCTTCATCCAATTCGCCATCCGCAAAAATATTTTTGAGATGCTTACTAATTGCAGGTACTTGGACACCAAATAATTCTGCCATTGTTTTTTGGATAACCCATATCGTTTCATCCTTTATATACGCATTTACAGATACCTCCCCAACTTCAGAATTATACAGCACCATTTCCGAGAGTATCCTAAAGATTGTGTAAACCTCCAAACTGATGTAAGATATCATTACTCAGTTTGGAGGTTTTATTTATGGCAAGAAAAAACGACACACCACAGAAAGCAGCAATGCGGGAACTCATGAGCGGTTACCTGAAACAGAACAATATTAAGATTAAAGACGGTACAGATGTCAATGCGATTATGCGTGACATGATGAGTGTCATACTGGAAGGCGCTCTAGATGAGGAAATGAATGAGGAGCTTGGATACTCCAAGTATGATTACCGCAACAAAGAAACAGATAACAGCAGAAACGGTCATTCCCAGAAGACCATGCATACCAGCTATGGAGATATGGAGATTGACATCCCACGGGACAGAAAAGGGGAATACGAACCTCAGGTAGTCAAAAAATACCAGAATAGCGTTACTCAGGACATGGAAGAAAAAATCCTCTCCATGTATGCCAAAGGTATGACCACCAATGATATCGAGAGCCATATGAGGGAGCTGTACGACATTGACATCTCGGACAGTACAATCAGCCGTATTACGGACAGGATCCTGCCTATCGTAAAGGAATGGCAGGAACGGCCATTGGAAGAGGTTTACGCAGTGGTGTTCCTGGATGCCATCCACTATCATGTACGAAACGAAGGGCGCATTATAAAGCAGGCCGTGTATATCGCCATAGGGATAGACCTGTCTGGGAGGAAAGATGTATTAGGTATGTATGTCGGGCAGAATGAAAGTGCAAAGTTCTGGCTTTCTATCCTGAACGGACTAAAGAACCGTGGAGTAGAGGATATCCTGATTGCGTGTATCGATGGTCTATCCGGTTTTCCGCAGGCCATAGAAGCTGTTTATCCCCGGACAGAAATCCAGCAGTGCATTATTCACCAGATCCGCAATACCACGCGTTATGTCTCCCGCAAAGAGAGCAAACTGCTGATGGCTGATTTGAAGAAAGTGTATGCAGCACCGACTGAGGAAACCGCCTTAACAGAATTAGACAGTTTTGATGAAAAGTGGAGTGGGAAGTATCCCAAAATTGCTAAGTCCTGGCGTGATAATTGAGCAAATCTGTCCACTTATTTTAAGTATCCGGAGGCAGTCAGACGCTTGATTTATACAACAAATACCATCGAAGGATTTAACCGTCAGCTGCGGAAAGTGACGAAATCCAAGACAGTATTTCCAAGTGATGACAGCCTATTAAAAATGCTGTAACTGGCAATGATGGATATCACGAAGAAATGGACAGGACACCACCAGGATTGGGGGCAGCTCCCTTCCCAGCTTGAGATATTTTTTGAAGAACGGTTAACCTGATTATAAGCGGTTTTGCCCGTATAGAGGGCTGCCTAAGCAGCCCTGCTTGACATACCCGGAATTCGTATTATAATACAGGCAAAGCCCAGAAAAATGGCTTTGCCCTTCGTAACTATTAACTTATCTTATTTCAGTTTTTTGAGTTTACACAAACTTTGAAACGGTCTCCCATTTCCATCTGTTTTGAAAAATCTTTCATAATAATTTTCCCTCCCCTCATACAATAATCAATCCCATATACTAATTCTGTTTTCGACAAATCTCGATACTAACCTCACCGTATGCCAAAGTTGTAGTGTAAACGCAATTTTTTCAGCCTCGTCACTTGTATAAAAACAAATTCTCAAGCTATTGGCTTCAGTTTATATGAGCATTCGTTTTCCATTCCTTCATATTTATCAATAACTAATTTTGCATAGTTTAGCGCTTCATTTGCACTTAAATTCATTTCTAAATAAATGCCTTCCGCTATCTTTTGTGGCACTCTCATATTCTCATCTGTATCATTTATTATACGTTTACTCCTCCCTTTAAAATCTTTATGGCGAATTAAATTACGAAAAATCTGAGCATCGTATTCATACATTTGCATACAAATATTTTTTAAAAAGCTCCGCCATGAATCTACAGAAATTATTCCTCCGCATATCTCTATTTGACAAGGTGTTCGCCCCGTTACGTCAACTTCCTCTGTAATATCAAATTCTGTCCTTGTATCAATATCATATTCACTAGAATTGACCACATCTGGACACTCCCATATACAACATATTTCTTTTATAAGCCATTCGCTCCTCTTAACAATTTCTTCTTCATTCCATAAAGCTATTTTAGAAAGCGCTTTACTAATGTATATATTAGATTCTTTATACAATTTCTTTTTTTCTTCAAAACTATCATTAGACATTTCCGAATTATAACCTGTAACCGTTAAATTTCCTATACAATGAACATACTTTTCATATATCTCTGTAGCCTTTTTACCTAAATCTATTTTCCATTTTGCAGTAAGTGTCTGTGGCATAATATGCTCTATTGTTAATTCATCAAAAGAAACAACTTCTTTTCCCTGCCTGAATTCAACTTGTTCTAAAACATATTTAATATGTGGAAATTTATAGCTGTCACGCAATAACAGTTTATCTCTTACCAAATTATCATTTGGAAAAGCTACTTTACCTTTCTTACTTGCCAATACTACTGCAACCCTATCGCATAATACCTTATCTTTATATTGTTCAATATCTTTTGCCATTGAAGCAAACACTTTATTTAACGCATTCGTAGGCATTTCACACAATAATCTTCTCATAACGTATGATAAGATTATCTTCAATGTTTTACATATCATTTCTACATCAATATTATGATACATATAACAATCCTCAAAGATATTTAACATAAATGGATAAACCGTTGTTGATTTTAATCTCTGTAATTCTGATAATTTCAAATTCACTTCTTCATCAGGACTATTACAATATTTAAACCAACTGTAATATTCTCCATAAGTTGTTAATTCCTCGAGGAATCCTTCTACGTCATAATTATCCAGGCTTTCATAGTATTCTTTAAAACTATTATAAACTCTATCTTTATTGGGAATTATGCCTGTTTTTAGAGTTAAATAATCTCGAATGTAATCCGATATCATTACATCTGGGAGTAATTTTTCTAATTTAAGCCAATAATTATTATATAATCTTTCTTGATATTCATAGTCTTGTCCCATTAATAAATAATTTCTAATAAGATCTGCTTGTGTTAAATCCAACCCTGTAGAATTTAATGACTCAAAAATCAGTTGGGGATTTTCCTTCTCTTTTGATAACTGAATATATACTATTTCCAACTTCTGTATCCCTTGATATATTTCTTCTGGAGACAGACAGGACTCCTTAATTAAATCCATAAATAAATTATAATTCAATAAAATCTGTGACTCTTCCATATCGTCAATTTGATCATTTATTAGCTTTTGAAAATTGCATGAATCTGATTTCATTGGTTTTAACTTAATTCTTAATGCTTCGGGGCTAAATCTATTTGTCAAATAACTTTCTTTTATTTCAATTTTTAATTCCTCAATCGTGGTAGAGTCCAAAATTGCTTTCAACAATATCATAATAGAAGTCAGCCGCTGTTGTCCGTCAATTACAATGAATTGTCTAAAATTTGCTGTAGAATCCCCTTCTACATATACTATTGTTCCTAAAAAATGGCTATTTCTATTCTGATCTGATGCAATAATTTCAATATCTCTGAACAATGTAATGCATTGCATTCTCTTCCAGTCATAATTTCTTTGATACACCGGGATATAAAAGGTTCTTTTTCCGGCACCAATAAACTCTAAAAAGCTCAAATTATCTGCCTTCATATGTATCTTTCTTCTTTCTCCAATATTGTATAGTAATCATCTTTATTAAATATCTCTTATCAATTGTTTCATTTCACCATTCTTGTTTTTACGTTTTTATACTAACTGCTCTAATTTTCGACGTAATTCGACACAAACCTCACAATGAATAGTCCCCGGAAACATATCACACCCTCTCCACTTCCTCACCTCATACCCCATCTCCCCCAAATACTTCAAATCCCTTGCCAGCGTAGCCGAATCGCAGCTCACATACACAATCCTCTCCGGCCGCATCCGCACCATGGTTTCGAGGCACTTCTCATCGCACCCCTTCCGAGGCGGGTCCACCACGATCACATCCGCATAAACCCCATCCTCCTCATATTTCTGAGGAAGCACTTCTTCCGCCTTCCCGACGAAAAATTCCGCGTTTGTTATTCCGTTCCTGGCGGCGTTCTCCTTCGCATCAGCAATCGCCTCCGGCACAATCTCCACGCCATACACTTTCTTCGCTTTTTTTGCCAGGAACAATGAGATAGTACCAATCCCGCAGTACAGATCCCAAACTGTTTCTTCCCCGGTCAGGCCCGCATACTCTAAGGCCTGTCCATACAGCTTATTCGTCTGTACCGGGTTCACCTGATAGAAAGACAGCGGGGATATCCGAAATACCACGTCTCCGATGGTATCCTCGATCTTCTCTTCGCCCTTCAAAACCCGCACCTTTTTGCCCAGAATCACATTGGTTCTCTCAGTGTTTACATTTATGGATACGCTGGTCATCCCGGGGATTTTCCACAGCTCCTCCGCCAGCGCCTTTTCCTCCGGCAGCTTGTTCCCATTTATAACGATGCAGGCCATGAGCTGGCCGCTGGCAAAGCCCTTTCTTATCAGCACATGGCGGATTAGTCCCTTTCCGGAAGTCTCGTCGTAGGCGGAAACTCCATATTTTTTCATATAGGCAAGGATGGTTTCCAGAACCGTCTTATTTTCCTCCACGCCCAGGGCGCAGTCCGTATTGGCGATGATGTTGTGGCTTCTTCCGGCGTAAAAACCCGTTACCACGTTTCCTTCTTTGTCATATCCAAAGGGGAACTGTGCCTTATTCCGGTAGTGCCAGGGGTCTTCCATTCCAATAATTGGTTCCATGCAGGCATCGATGTGTTCCGGGGAAAATCCGCCGATTCGGATGAGGTTGTTCCTTATTTTATTCTGTTTAAATTCCAGCTGTTTTTCATAGGAGAGCGGCTGAAGCTGGCAGCCGCCGCATTGGCGGTGGAAGGGGCAGGGGGGCTGAACACGAAAAGGAGAAGGCACAAGTACCTTCTCCAGCTTTGCATAGGCATAGTTTTTCTTCGCTTTCATGACCTTCACCTGTACCGTGTCGCCGATAACCGCATCTTTGACAAACAGAATAAAACCGTCGGTTTTTCCTATTCCTTCGCCTTCGATCCCGGTGTCCGTTATCTCCACTGTGAGAATGTCATTCTTTTTTATTTCCATCGTGCTTTACTCCATCCGTGTCATTCTGATGTTGGATTCAAATAATCTGTTGTAGCCAAGCCAGCCGGTATCCTTTGCATTCTGAAGGGCTTCCATGAAGGTTTCCATCTTTGCGTCGGTGTTGTCAGCCAGGTTCAGAGCAGCCGCTTCGATCAGGGCCGGTTTTTTGGGGGATCCGTATTCGTATTCGCCGTGGTGCGCCAGGATGCAGTGTTTCAGCTCCGCTTCCAGAACCGGCGGGAAGCCGGGTATTGTGCGGGCTTTCTGGCCTATCATTTCCGTTCCCATGACGATGTGGCCCAGAAGCTGGCCGTCGTCGGTGTAGTCGTTTTCAGGGAAGAGGGAGATTTCTCTTGTTTTTCCGATGTCATGGCAGATGGCTGCCGTGATCAGGAGGTCTTTTTTCAGCAACGGGTAGGCTGCGCAGTAGTATTCGCAGAGTCTGGTGACGCTGAGGGTGTGTTCCAGAAGGCCGCCTACAAAGCCGTGATGTACGGTTTTGGCTGCGGAGGAGGAACGGAAGGCCTTCATAAAGGCTTCGTCTTCCACAAAGAAGGTTTCCAGCAGCTTTCTCAGGTACTGGTTTTCCACGCGGCCGATAAAACCAAGCAGTTCTTTGTACATGTCGTCGATATTTTTAGCGCTTACAGGAAGGTAATCGGCAGGATCGTATTCTCCCTCCTGGCAGAGGCGGACTCTTTTTACGCTGATTTGCAGAGAGCCCTGGAAGGAGTTGACATCGCCGTATACCTCTATGTAATCCAGGCTGTCGAATTCGGCAATGCCCGCGCTGTTGGGATCCCAGATCTTGGCGTCAATGGTGCCGGTTTTGTCCTGAAGTATCACATTGTCGTAAGCCTTACCGTTTTTGGTCACCGCTGACTGCTTATGTTTGCAGAGGTATATATCGAATACTCTGTCGCCTTCTTTTAAGTCTTTTATATATTTCATTTTTTCTCCATTCTGCCTTCAGGCCCGTTCTTTTTACAGTATTTTTTCTAAATTGGATTTTATAAAAAATATTGGTTTATAGTTTGTTTCTTAATTTCCTATTTTAAGGTTTCCAGGATAACATCCACTGTCATTTCCTGATATTCATCCTGCACCTGGCGCATGACGGTGAGGGTGATTTGGGAATCAGGGAGGAGTGTCATCATTTCTTCCTTGTATTCTTTGAATGAAGTGATTTCCTCAGTTCCCATTTTTACAATTACATCTCCGCTTTGGATGCCCGCAACCATAGCGGGGGAATCCATCACGATGCCGGTTATGTAGGCGCCTGCGGGGACACCCTGGGATTCCTGGATTTCAGCAGGGACATCGGTTCCGTATATGCCCAGCGTGGCCATGGGCTGGCCGTTGGAAAGCTTTTCAATGTTGTTTTTCAGGTCGCTGATGCCCAGGGCGGATATCAGGTTTTTGGCGTCGCTGCTGTTATTGCGCTGGCTGATAATGCCCAGCACCTGGCCGTTTAAGTTGATGATAACACCGCTGCCGTTTGTGCTCCCGTAAATATCGGTGGTGAGCAGGTGGTAGTTGCCGTCGGTGAGGTTAAGGACGGTATCCATGGAGGTTATGATGCCGTAGGCCACGGAGTTAGCGGTTCCCATGGGACGGCCCAGGGCGATGACCGGCGTGGCAAGGAGGCCGCTGCCGCTGTTGGAGCTGCCGAGCTTTGCCGCTTTAATCGCTTCTTTTGTCTCGTCGCTGATGTCGCTCAGGCTGACGCAGATGACTGCCAGTCCGGTGGTCGGATCGGACTGTTTTACGGTGGCTGTGGCCTGGGTGTTGTCGCAGAAGGTGACGTGTACCTTTTCCGCCTGTTCCACGATTTCTTTTTCGGTGAGGATCATGAGCTCCTTGCCGTTATCGGCCACGATCAGGCCTGCTGTCTGGCCTTTGTTTTCATAGGTGTTGTTCAGCCAATCCACATCGGAAACAACGCCGGTTACGGTGACCATGGATTTGGCGCCGTCCTGGGCCAGCTTGTAGAGGTTGCTGTACAGCTTCTGGTAATCGGAAACGCTCATATCCACCTTCTGGACAACGGTGGAGGCGATGGGCGCGGATTCCTTTTCTTCTTCGGTTTCAGTTTCCAGAACCATGTCCTCGGGAAGCATTTCTTCATTTTCCGCTTCCTCCTGGAGCTGCACGGGGGCGGGTTCCTCCTCGGGGTACAGCCAGTTACTGAAAACAGGCTCCAGCACAAGAAAAGTAAAACATGCGATAAGGCCGAAGATCACTGCCATGGAGGCGGTGATCATGGTTCTTTTCAGCAGCTTTCTCTTGTTGATGGGGCGTTCCTTTACTTTTTCCTTGATAAAATCAATGTCCCTGCTGGAGGCCCCGGAGGCAGGCTCCGACAGGTTTGAGCTTCCGCCGGATTCCGGTTCGGGGACGGATGTTTTATCCCGTTCATTATCTGACATTCTTTTTACTATCCTCTTATTTTTGCCTGAAACTTTTTATCCCGCAGACAACGAGACTAACGGACTTTCCCGCAGAAAATCGGGAGTCCTTCTGTCCGTCTGATGGCTGCCGCGAAGGATAAATATATGCTGGTTTTCGTCGGATACAAATATCCATGCCCTCGCAAACCACATCTTAACGGGCGGATATCCGAAACTGTTTAATTTAACTGACCAGTTACAGTTTATGTTCCTTTCCGTTGGAAAAGAAGGAAAACATGCCGGCTTTTCTTTAACAGTATATCCGATTGGCCGTGGCTTGTAAAGGCTTGGCAGGGCTTTCCGGGCCGGAAAAGAGCCGTTTTCAGACGGTTGGCCGGATGGGCTGCCGATGGTATTTCTTTCTTTTTTATCTGTTTTGAAAATAGTCCTGCGCCAGAATGCCGTACATACAGCAGTCGCAGATGCCCTGGTTGTTCCGGTCGGCCTGGCGGAGGATCCCTTCCAGTTTCATGCCGCATTTTGCCATTACCTTGCCGGAGTTGGGGTTATTGGGATCATGTCTGCTTTCCACCCTGTTTGCACCCACTTCTTCCATAAAAAAACGGATAATTTCTGCCATGGCTTCCGATGTGATTCCCTGATGCCACCAGCTGCGCCCGATGCAGTAACCGATATGTACCATATTAATGTCCTCTTGCTGGTGTACCACTGAAATGCTGCCAATGGGAAAATCTCCGTTTTCCTTCAGTACGATGGCCCACTGGTATGCATCTTTCTCTGAGTATGCATCGACCCAGCTTTGCAAAATAAATCTGCTGATTTCCACACTTCCGTGAACAGGCCAGGTGAGGAATTTTGTCACCTCCGGATCGCTGGCCCAGTTGTCATACATGGCCTGTGCATCATCCAAACGGAAGCGGCGAAGGATTAGCCGGTTGGTTTCCAGGGTTACGGTTCCTTTATGATTCATAATTTTTCTCCTTTTTCAGATTTCTCAGGGGCAAACCTGGTGCTGCGGTGAACTTCTGTACAAGAAGCAGGCACTGATTCGGCCTGCTGCCTGCCGGAAATCAAAGCCCCCGCTGCAAGCAACGGGGTATCAAACTTGCAGCGCTGCAGAGCGCAACGAAATAAAGTTCGTGGGTATTTGACCCTCGCGGCAGTCGCCAAATATCCATGCAAGCATGGCTACTTGGCTCGTTGCTCGCGGGAATAAAAAACGTGCGGAAAGCAGCACTTCCATCTTTTCTCTGCCCTTCCGCACGGCCGCTGTTCTATTCGTTTTCCGCTTTCCGCCTGTTTTTCTCCGCAATGACCTCTCTGGCCTTACGCACGCTTTCCACGTAAGCGGCATCCGGCGTTTCATACAGATATTTCGGGGCCAGGAATGCGGCGTCATAAAGCATCTCCAGCGCATCCTGCTGCTCCTGTTCCGGGTGGGAAGGCGCTACCACACGTGTCTGCCATACGGACATGCAGCGGGTATATTCCACCATCCAGAACAGAGGCTCCATATTTTTTTCCATCTGTCCGTTAAGTGTGGCGGAGTCCTCTCCCGCGATTTCAATGAGCCTGCCGATGTGGGAAGGAAGAGGCTCATCCACCTCACCGTCGGGATGGATTACGCATTCACAGTAGTCCTCATCCTCCCGGTGCGCATTGATAAATTCCATTACTTTCATTGATGCTGCCTTTCCCTGCGGCCGGGACCAGACCTGCGCCTTAGTTCTTCCGGCGGGCCATATCCCTGCAGTCAGTCTTATCCTTCGTTATAGAAATATGCCGGCTACGGCAAATCATTGTCTGTCCCGAATTATATTTGAAAATATGCCCAGTCCCTGACTGCTGTCTCTTCCATGATGTAAATTCCGCAAGGCTTTCATACGTACCCCTAATGGTAGCAAAAAGGCGCGGCTTTTTCAACACAATTTTTGTCACTTCTGCTGTTTCTGAGGTAATTCCTGAATCAAATACCCTGCTGCAAGCAACAAAGTACCAAATTGCCGTGCTGCAGAGCTGCGGGTTATTTGACCTTCACGGCAGTCTCCAGGTATCCATGCAGGCCTGAAGAACTGACTTTTTGCCCGCGGAATAATTATTTTAACGGGAAAATATGAAAAACGGGCAGCCTCACTCCGGCTGCCCGCAAAAACTTCTTTATTTCTCTCAGGTATCAGTGATTTCCTCTGCAGCCATGCTTGTCCTCGCCGCAGGAATGCTCTCCGCAGTTATGACCGCCTTCATGATGATGGCTGCACATGGTATCCGGATCATAAACAAGCTGCCCTGCAAGAAGTGCCGCAACATTGGCATCCGCATCTCCGGAAGCTCCCGGATAAAGCGAAATCCCAATCTCTGCCAGCGCCGTTCTGGCGCCTCCGCCGATGCCGCCGCAGATCAGGGTATCCACATCCCTTTGCTTCAGGAAGCCTGCCAGCGCGCCATGTCCGCTGCCGACTGCGCTTACTACCTGGGAATCCGTTACTTTCCCGTCTTCCACATTATAGATTTTAAAATTCTCACAATGCCCGAAATGCTGGAATACCTGTCCGTTTTCATAGGTTACTGCAATTTTCATGATGAATACGCCTCCGTTATTTTTTATGCTAACTGTAGTCTACTCTTGTTTATGGCATATGTCAATAACTCCCCCAATCTTATCAATGGAATATACCGGCAATTGACATATTATAACTGTTCTTACTGAGGAACTATTTATCAGAAGTTATTTTCTAACTATATTCGTATCTTTCCTAATCTATTCCATATTCAGTATATACTGCGGTCCGGCAGGTTTGATCTAAATTATATATTTTCAACATTTTTAATCATAATATTATGCAAGCAGAATTATCATAAAACACTATGTTTAATGTCGTAAAAATATTCCACCGTTTATTAATTGTTCAGTTATATATTAATGTTGTTTCAATATAACGCATATGCTATACTTACCATAAAGGGCGCGGCAGCTTTTAACTGCATCGCTCCATTACTATAATCCTGATTTTTTACCATACAAATAGGGGAGGGCAAAATGGCGCCTGTGATAAAACGTTATCTGGAAATAACAGCGTTACTCATGATGACAGTCTGTCTTGCGGCAGGATGTACAGCAAAGGAAAATGCGGATTTGGCCTACTCCAACCAGCGTTATTCCTATGATGAGGAGGAGGTCTTTTTCTGTGACAGCTGGACGCGTTACGATAAAGAATATTTAGAAAAACTGAAAGCGGACTACGAGCTGGAAAAGTTAGTTACAAACTGTGGAAATGATTTTGAAAGGGTACAGGCGGTGACAGAATGGGTCACCAACCTCTGGGCTCATAACGGCGATAATATACCGGAGCAAAATGACCCGCTCTCTATTTTACATAATGTGACAGAGGAGGGCGAGCAATACCGGTGTGTTGAGTATGGTGTTGTCATCTCCGGCTGCCTCAACGCATTGGGAATACCCACGCGTACCCTCGGCCTGAAAACACAGGATGTGGAGACAAGGGAGTACGGCGCAGGGCATGTTGCGGCAGAAGCTTATATTAAAGATCTGAAAAAATGGGTCTTCATCGACGGTCAATGGGGAATTATCCCCGTGATGGATGGAATGCCCTTAAATGCCGTACAGTTAAGTGAAGTCCTGGAACATCCCGGCAACTATGATACGCCGGTGGAATTCCTGTCCTTTCAGGGCGGCGGTGCAGGTGGTTATGCAGAGTGGATAAGCGAATATCTATACTATTTTGACTGCACCGGTTATACCTATACAAAGGATGGCCTGCAGGAAACATCTCTGATGCTGACGCCAGCTGATGCTGAAAATCCGAAAATTTTTCAGGTTAATTACCCATTGGAGATAGATATCTATATTGATTCGGTTCCTGCGTTTTATCCTCCGGCAGCTTGATTTTGAAGTAAATATGCAAGGCTGTGGGGTTAGTATTTTTAATTTTTTCATTTTGGCATTGCTGTTCCGGTAGAATACAGGTTATCTGAAATGCCAGAACGGTTATGAATTCTTGTTGGTAACTGAATTTCATGGTAAATATTTATTAGGGCGGCAGCACTATAATTCCCAGTGCTGCCGCCCTATTTTCCTGCAATCATTGTTTTAAACTCCGTATTAAAGTCTTAATTCGCAAATAGATATTAATGGTACAATCTTTTTTCAATATCTTCATACTCCCATTTTTCTGTGACTTTGCCATTTTTCAGGAATACGATCGACGGAACCGACTGTATCCCATACTTCATTAATTGTTCATATAAATAATCCGGTCTTAACTCTTTATCCATAGTTGTACTATAACAAACACAGTTAACATTATTCTCCCTGAAGTAACTTGCTAAACCTCCTTCTATTGAAATACATGCCGGACAATCATCTTTTTTAAAATAGATAGCAATAGATTCGTGGGAGTCATATATCAGGCTCAGATCCTCAAGTGTTGTTCCCTGCATAATCGTACCTTCAGGTTCATATCTTTCCATAAAATTATAGGATCTAACCGCTGTCAAAATACTGTAAATGCTAACCAATAAACAAACCGCACTAAAAATTACCCAAGAATAAACCGGCAGCTTACCTCTCAAAAATATTCCAATTATCAATAATACTAAAAGAATACATAAGACAAATAAAGAGTACTGCAGCCCCAGATAAACGTATGACGGCATTTTCCCCGCAATAACATATTTATCACGAAAAAAAGCTTCATAATTAATTATATGACCTGTGATAAAAATCTCTGATATCAGGAAAACTATTGTCACAGCAAAATAAATTTTCTGTTTCTTTAACTGAAAACCTCGTGAACTCATACATACCTCCAATGAAGTAAAGGCAAGTCTGATACTTATAGCTTTCAAACCTGCCTGAACTCTTATTCTGGATTACATTCTTTTCTTATTGTTTCTACAATACCAACACATGGCCTTGATGGTTCCAGATTCCATGAATCTTTAAGGGAAGCTCCTAACACATGACACTGAAATTATTCTGATAATCCCTGTTCATTTGTCCACCTATAATCATTTGAGAACCTATTTTTTACAGTATTCCATGACCAAGTAACAACACCAGTAGATGAACCTAACCCATGCCATCCTGCAGTGGGAACAAGCATTAACGATACAAGATCTCCATTCATTCCCCATGCCCCAGATTTAAACCGTTGATTAAAATCATCCACTCCATATACTTGAATCCTGGTGGTTAATGGGAATGTAACATCACTATAGTTTAGTTTATAAGTGGTCCTTGTATCAGATGTGCTTACTGTTGCCTTAACCTCACGTCCCCAAAAATCTTCAATCCTAATAGAGGCCACGGCGCCAACAAGTTTTTCATTATTATCATAGATTAGTACCGATCCATCCGAAGCAGCCGAACTGAGTTTTCCTCCTCCGGAGACATTATAAACAACTGAAAATTCATTTGAAGCTCCGACGCTTATCTGTACAATTTGTTCTGTACCATAGCTATTATCTATGTACTTAACACTATATCCAGTATCTTTAAAAAGTTGTTCTGAAGATTGTTCAAATGTTAATCCTATCTGTGCATAACTTCCATCAACAACATGCATCGTTGTCTGAGCAGCCATAACATTTTGTGATTAAAATCCCGCTAAAACAATACCCATAACTGCCAACATCAAAACTATTTTTATACCTTTCATCTAAATACCTCCTGTTTCAAAAAGTTTTCTGTTAACATTACCTTATTTTGTACAACAATCTCACCTCTAATATAAATTGCTTTCGATATGTTTATTATACAAAAATTTTTACACTAAAACGGATTGTGTCCTAAACGATACAATAATGATCTCAAAAATAAGTTTTTACTACAAAAAGAACTACCGGGTAAATTTATTTTTAGAATTACTGTTATAAAATAAGCATATCCCACAGAGAACCGTGTTCTTCAGAATACGATTCTCTGTGGGATATGCTGGCAAACTTTTTTTCTATCGGTATACATACCGGATAAATATCTTTTTTACATCAACAACAATAAATTGATAATAACGGAGTGTTTAGAGTTACACTCATTCCAGGCTCTCTACTATTATTACAGTTTTTGCAATCCCCTTCATTGGTACTATTTATCTCATACTCTAAATCACCTGCATAATTCATATATTCTTCTCTATTCATTCTGTCCCTTCTTTCTTCTAATACTATTTTCACCCATCATAGATGCATTTACCTTAAACACCTTACCTTCCTGACTAATTTGGATAAACCCTCCATATTTATCAATTGTGCGTACAACGCTGTCCAATCCAATACCATGCAATAATTTGTCTTGTTTTACGGTAAGCAATTTCCCATTGCCATTTTTCAGTAAATTACCATCAAAACTATTATCAATTTCCAACAAAATAATATTTTCTCTGCATTTTATTGTTACACTAATCCATCTTTTCACCTCCTCTACTCTCTCACATGCCTCTAAAGCATTATCCAGCAAGTTTAGCCAAACAGTACACCAATCGTTATCATTCACTCCACAATCTATAAGATTTCCACACAATATATTTACACTAACGTTTTTTCTTTTAGCCTTTGCATAAAATTCGTTCAAAATAATATCAACTATTATGTTTCCGCTCCAACGTTTTCTCTCTAACACTTTAATCGGTTCACTTATGGTTTTGGCATATAATAATGCTTTTTCTGTATCACCAGCTTCCAATAAACTGGTAAGTAAAGATAAATGGTTTTTCAAGTCATGATATATCAGATCTCTGTCTCTATATTCTAAAGCTAAGTTTTGATAACTATTTTGGGCATTATTAATTCTCTCAGACATTATCTGAAGCATTTCTTTCTTTTCACAGTTCATAATATAAACTAATGTCAAAACGAAAAAAGAGAAAATTAACATTGGGAAAAAAATAAAATAAATTCTAACTTTATCCTGCAGATATGGAAAAAATATTTTGTCACAAAAACTAAGGGCAATAAATTCAAAAACAGTAAATAGACCTAAATAATTTTGATTTTCGAATACTGCTCTTTTTATATCTGTCTGATATTTATAAAAAAGAAACAATATTGCAATTGTAAGTACCCGTGTAATTAATAATATTATAATTCTTTCCCACGAAACATTTTGCTGAACATATGTTACAAATTCAGTATTGGCCAGCATATTATCCAGAAAAAATAATATAAACAAATCACAAAAATATATGTTTTCAAAATATAATAAAGTAATTGTTAAAATATTTTTAAAGCAATTTTTATATAATATCGTTAATAGAAAAGAAGACAATAAGGAAATTAACAGAAGGTAATACCGTGAATACATCCCCGCAATATATCTTTGATAAATTGTAATACTGCTCAAAACAAATATTGATATAATCAAAAGTACACCCTGCTTCTTCCCTGAAAACCGCCTTTCAAAAAACAAGCTGAAAATATAAAGTAAAGCACATATTTCAAAAATACATAAGGCGCCCTGAATCCCCTGCAGCCATATCACATCCAATTCCTCCAATAATCATGAATCGCTTCCTTTATCGTTCTCGCGCGGGCTTTTCCCGCACGTATAACTGTACCGTTCCGCAGTCTGATATCCCTGCCATTCATTCCCATTATGTGCTCCAGGTTAATAATATAACCTCTCTCCACCCATATAAACTCCTCTGAATTCAGTTCTTGAAAAACCGTTTGCAGCGGTTTTCGCACCTGGATTTCTTCCTCCATAGATACAATTACTGTATTTTTATTGCTTTTATAAAGATAGATAATTTCTTTATACTCAATCCGCTGCAGACGCACATCCGTTTCAGTACAGTAAAACCTGTTTTCAGTCCTTTTCATTTCAAGGACAATCCCGGTCAGAACTAAAGAAAGCTTTTCATCCAGCAGACTCTTCTGGATAAAATCAAATGCTTTTAAAGAATATCCATGTGCTGCAAATTCAAAATAAGATGTTACAAAAACAAGATAAGTGTTTTTGTCGTATTCCCTTAACTTTTCTGCAAGTTGAATTCCGTTTATTCCGGGCATTTCTATATCCATAAAGCAGATATCATAATGCTGTTTTTCAGTTAATTCATAATAGAATAATTGAGTATTTGAAAATGTGTCAATCTGGCAAAGCTGCTTGTTTTCTTCAAAATAATCCGTTACTTTTCTTTTCAAAAGGATAGTAAAGCTTTCATCATCGTCAACAATTGATATTTTAATCATTAAATATCCTCAGTATATGTAAAATCGGGTACAGGCCTCCGACGGAATTTAGTTCCCGGATTCCTTAGACAAACACAAAAAACCATTTATGCACAAATGATGATTATTATATCATGTAAGGTTTTCAAATGGGGCATTATGTCCTGAAATGCCTTATTATGACCGCAAAAGGGAAATACTGCACTTTAAAAATGATTTTTATGGAAAGTTCAGCTATGATATGCTTTCCTCATTCATCCTCCCGAAAAAACCGATATCAACCGTATTTTTATAAATGGCCTACGAATTCATTAGCCATATGAAAACTTATTTTTATAAAATCCCCTTTTTTAAGCTCCCATCCTTTATCTTCTGTCTGAAGGAAAACAAGAAAACTTTTGTCATAAAAATCAAGCTTAGGAATTCCATACTCTTTCCCTTTTGCTGCATAGGTGCAATCATATATTGTTTCTGCCTGGAGTTCTTCCTGCAGCCTTAATAAGCTTTTCTCATCCAAAATCTTGCTAACAATCTTTTCCGGTATGATTTGTGGTGAGAGGGAATCCTCTGTTATAATACGATTTCCTTCTTCCTCTTCTGCTGAACTGGAGGGGACTGTTTGCTCCGGTACAAAACCAGTGTTTTAACAGTCCTAAATAAATACACAATTTAACATAATAATAATTATTAATAACCTTTTTTCACTATATAATCCTTTACTTTTCATTAAACATAGTATTAATTCCTGTAACAGCATTAACATCCCACTCTTCACCCGTTCCGGCAGGAACCGTATGATTTGATGTCTCATTCTGCTGCAGATTAATTGTCCGCGTTGCATACTCCTTTAATGTCAAATCATGTGTAACCAAAACAATTGTTTTACCCGCAGCATGTAAACTGCTGAGAATATCCATTACAATCTTTTTGTTTTTTTCATCAAGACTGCCTGTTGGTTCATCCGCTAATAATATCCTTGACGGTTTTAACATGATTCTGGCTAAAGAAACCCGTTGCTGTTCGCCCCCGCTCAGGCAAAATACTTTATCATTTAGGACCTTGTGCAAGTGCAGTTTATCAAGTATATTATTTATCTTCTGCGTTTCTTCCTTTTTCTTAAGCCTCAAAAATCTGGTAGCCAGTTTCAGATTATATAATACTGTTTCATTTTCTATCAGGCCATAATTTTGGAATAAATAAGATATTTCATTTCTTAATAAATTGGTTCCTGTATGTGAATTTAATTTTGGGTTTACATAACCGCATATATTTATTTGACCTGAAGTCGGTTTTTCTAAAAGGCCCATAAGATTTAGTAATGTAGATTTACCGCTTCCGCTTTCACCTGTAAGACAAATAAACTCTCTTTCTATAATATCTAAATTATAATCAGCTAAAACAACTTTTTTCCCAAACTTTTTAGTCACATTATGTAATGATATTATTCCACTCATCTATATTCTCCCCGTATAACACTTACTACTTTTTTTGATTGGATTTTTATTGCCGATAACAAGAAAACAAGGAATTCAAATGGTAAAAAGATATATAGGCTAAAATTTAGATTAATAAACGAAGCAGGTATTAAAAGTAACACATACTGTAATAAAATCAGCCCTAATGGTTTAAAATATATCATTAAAATATTGTATCCGTTAATTCTTTTATACATAATGTGTTCGATATATAAATTAACAAATAATTTACATGTATATAAGATTAATACAGTCATTGAAATAAAATAGATTGTACCAGTTATCATGTCAAGGATAAGCTTGTCGCGTATATTGGAGATACTGTTATCAAATACATTCGATACTTTTATTGTTTGCAGCATTACGCCATCCAGCCCCAAATTTTTTAGCAATGGACTAATCTCTTTATACGCATTATCAGAATCAATTTTAATAAAATAGTATTGGCCTGAGACATAATTCAGCATTTTATTTTTTAGGATATCTTTATTATAAATTTCAATTATGGGATCATGTATTATTCCATTATCCCATCTTCCCGAATATGGGTTAAAAGAGCGTATAATTTCTCCCTCTTTATAATACATAATATTAAAATCGTCACGGGAAAGGCTAAAAGAATACATGTATTTCCTGATTACATCTTCACTTTCCATATCCTCCGGTAATAATAGATTTAGTTTTCTTTTATCAAAATAAGAACCATCAATTAAATTCCCGCTAATGTCATGTATTGGATTTATTTTAAGATAGTTTTCATTAACGGTAATACTAATTTGATTATATTTGGAAGCCAGAGTATCATTATCCATTAAACCTGCATTACTATAGTTTCTGGTATTGATTAATATTCCATTATATTTATCAACCGTCTCTTCATAAAATATATCCAGTTTCTTATTATAATCTAGTTGATTTATTGAATTAATTTTATTATTGCTTGCATTTATAGGGAATGAAACATAACTCCCTAGTTGCTTACTGATCATAGTATTTATTTTGTTAAGATTGTAAATGTTTTCAATATCAAGTATAATAACTGAAAACTTTGAGATAAAAATAAATACCAAAAAGAATTTCAAAAGTAAGGTTATATAAAAAACACTGTAATTATCTGATTTGTTTTTTATAAAAAGGGAACTGCCTACAGTGACATTCATAAAATTCAGAATTATTATACAGAATAAAGTTAAAAAAAGTATATGAAGAATTTTGGGAATCATAAAGGCCATATAATTAAACAAGCAGCCGGGGCTATAAAAATTCAGCATTAAGGCGGAAAATAACCCAATGGCAAATGTAATCAGAGCCATATCTATAATACATTTACTTAATAAATCCAATGTTATCTCTCTAAAGCTATAACCCATTAGTTTTTTTATTACAATATCTTTCCTCTGTGATAATACGAAATAAATTATACTTGATAATAATAATATGAATGGAAAAGCCAATGTTCTGATATTTAGATAATTAACGGAAAAACTCCTCTCATTTACAATGCTAAACGAATACTCATTTTCTTCTAACAATAATGAAAATTCTTCCACCTTATTTTGTTCAACATAGTACATAGCGGATCGTAAGTTAAAATCAACAATATCCGCAAAATTATAAATATAAATATCATAATAAAAGCCTGGTCTTGCTAAGTAAAAAGGATCATTCTTATTATTCCTGTTATTTGTAACAACTTTATATTCCTTTAACAAAGATGCTGCATTATTAATTCCTAAAAAATCAGCAGTATTCGTAGACACATAATATTTTTTTTGTAATTTCTTTTCTGAACTATCTTCAATCACATATAAAAGGTCGGTATTTAGTTTCTTTGCAAACCTTTCCAGTTCATTAATAAACTCAGAATTTGTTAAACTATTAGGCTGATTGATGATATATTTAACTTTGTTTTTTTCTATTGTACGGCTTACTAGATTCGAATAGTCCAATAAGCCAAAACACACAAAATATATAAGGAATAAACTATAAATAAAATAGAGTGTTTTTTTCATTTTTCCTTATGTCCTTCCATCCATATCTGCTGATAATTAATCATAAATGGATTAAAAACCAACTCCTTCCTGCAAATATTATTTGATTTAATTCTCAATAATAGCAGGAAGGAGTCATTTACTATAACCTATTTAAGGGATGAAACTCCAGGCAGGCTTACCCCATTTTGCCTGAAGGCTCTTGTGTCTCTCCATCCAATATTGTAATAACAATGATTGTCAGAGATCCCCGCGTCAGCAGAAGCATAAGACCATGACCCAGGTTCGACATTATAATCTGTATCGATCCATGCTCCATCAACAGATGAACCATGTATTTCCGTAGGATGATAATAACTAGAATATACTGTAGTATAAAGATTTTTAAAGCCATAATCCCAGGTACCACCTTCAATATCCAATGCGAATGCGGTTGTGCCCATGAGCATAGCAAGAGTACCAACAAGAGCTAATCCTTTGACAATTTTCCCTTTCATAAAAAACTCCTTTCTTTTGTACGGTTTCGTATGTTTATAATGCTTGGATTTCCATACTTTCTCTAGTCAATTTTTTCTTCTATGATCGACTAAAAAATAAATTTTACTTTTTCTACATGTACATTGGACTATCCTCCTATCTCTAATTGTAAATTTATCTCTGTGCTCCTTATGCTCTGATTATAACCAGTTTAATTTGTTTTTGTTAAATATGGCCTGAACTGTCAGAAAAATGAGTGCGAATGGATCAAAATTGTATTTACATGCATTAAACACACGTATCAGATTATACGAAAAGGCGGGCAGCTCTGTTTCCGCTGCCCGCCCTTCGATCCTATTTTATCAACAACAAAAAATAGAAAGATCAGGAGTATTGAGTGTCACAACACGCTCTTCCCCATCTGTATCCCCACTAATTCCCACATATTCCAGTTCATAGGACAAATCCCCTACTGCAATCATAAAGCAATCCCTCTCTTCTCTCATCACCTCACCACCTTTCTATGGAAGCAAAACAATATTAACCCTAAATATATGCTCCTTAAAGCTATACTCCATTGTCCCGTTATTCTTCTCCACTGCATATTTCACACTTTCCAGCCCTATGCCATGCAATAGTTTATCCTCCTTTAAGGTATGCGGCTTACCATCCATAAGTTTTAAGGTACCGCAGTACGGGTTAGATATGTCCAGAATAATCATTTCATTTATTTGGACAAGGCAAAACTCAATCTTCCGCTCTTCTGCAGGAACTTTTTCGCACGCTTCTATCGCATTATCCAGTAAATTTGCCAATATAGCGCACCAGTCTATATCCTCTATCGTAGTCATAAAATTCCCAATTACCTTTATATTCAAAGATACCCCACACAATTTTGCCTTTTTATCCTTGTCATTTATAATGCTGTTAATAATGCAGTTTTCTGTATACCGCCTTTGATCCAGCTCCTTAATAGGTTCCTGTATTTTCCTAATATACTGCCTTGCCTTATCAAATTCTTCCTCATCCATCAATGCGTAAAGTATCAGCAAATGATTTTTTATATCATGGAAAATAGCACCACGCTGTTGATAAAGCATTACCATATCCTGATAATTTTTTCCCATCATGTCACTTCTAATATGGATAGCGGCTATCTCATCTTTCTTTTCAAAATATAATATAAAACTTATAGTCCATACCATAACAAATAACAGCAATAATGGAAAAAAAACAAAATAAATATCTATTTTCCTATTATCCATAAAAACAAATACCTGATCACAATAATACAGTCCGATATACTCTAGCAAAACAAAAACTATAAATATCTTTTTATATTTTATAAATACTTTTCGGACTGTGACCCTGCTATGTACCATGCAAATCACAATTACTAGGAAGATGACCCTGCTTAATGCCATAATAATAACCCGCTCCATACTCATTTGTAGTTGGATATTCTCAGCAAAGTCCCTTTCTTTTACAGCCAGCTTCCAGACATATACAAGTAATAAATCAAAAAAAGAAACTGTTTCAAAATATAATGACACAAATAAAAAGCATCTCCAAAATGTTATCTTAAAAAACAAATAGGCTATAGCAGAAGAAATACCTATACAGGTTAACATAAAATAACGCGAATACAACCCGCTTGTAATTCTCTGACAAATCAGCAGCCCACATACCACCGCCACAAAAAGGTACAGCAGGCCGTCCTTCCACTTCCTGGTATCCCTCTTCTCTGAAAACATGAAAAGAAAATAAAAAATGCCAACTATTTCCGTTATGCAAAGTATTCCTTCCCCAATCCTCAGCACCGTCATATTCTGTCCTTCCAAAAATGTAGGATCGCTTTCTTAACCTTCATTTCATAAGTCCTGCCAATAGGAACTTCCTCTCCATTACTCACTATAAGGCCTTTCTTCACAAGCCTGACAATATGTTCGATATTTACCACATACCCTCTTTCTGTAAACATAAACTCCTCCGATGCCAATTCATCAAAAATATCCTTCAGGGATTTTCTGATATGGACTTCCCTGTCCTTTAACACAAATACCGTATTGTTTTTCTCCTTGTAAAAGTAAATAATGTCATCGTAGTCCAATCGTTCAAACCTTGTATCAGTTACTATTGGGTATACTTTACAATAGACGTCTTGATATTCCGCCCAAAACCTCTGTAAGGTACTGCTCATTTCTTTTTCAAGCAGGCTTTTAAGAATATAGGCAAATGCTTTAAAATGGTATCCATCCATTGCCAGTTCTTCATGGGAGGTAAGAAAAATCAGATACGCTCCCGGCACCTCTTCCCTTATTTTACCCGCCAGCTCAAATCCATCCGTTTCCGGCATTTCAATATCCAGAAAATAAAGTTCCCAATGCTTTCCGTTCCTTAAATCAAATACGGCAGCAGCCGGGTCATCGTATAACCGCAGTTCATAAAGCTTTCCCTTTTCCTGAAAGAATTTGTCCACGTATCTGCAGAATACCGGATGAAATTCCGCATCGTCATCTAATAATGCTATATTTATCAATATATCAGCTCCTTTTACAAATAATAACAGCCTCTATTCCCCTTTTTCCAGATGTCCTTAAATGGTATTATTTTTGAGTGTAAATGGTTGTCGGAAATCCATAAACTTGACTGGAAACTCTCACTATCATCCAATTTTGTAAAATTCTCGTTACATTCAGTAAAAAACCTCCAAATCCTCCAAGAATACACTATCTTATAAGCTTCAACCGAGTACCTCCATTCACATTTTTTGGTAATTTTTTACAAGCCTCTGCTGAGTGTAGTGTCCGCCTGTCCATCATAATAATATAACCATCCAGGAGATATTTTCAGCCCTACTTCAGAAGGCGATTTAACACCGCTTACACTGAATAATTTTTCAAATCCGCCCTCCCATGGGAGCCTGACACAAACCTGAGAATTATTGCTTTTATCCTTATAAAATCCATACACATAATCCTCATCAAAATTACCTATATTAATAAACCTTCCATTATTCTCCGCCGAGTCATATATCAGATGTCTTTCGTTATTCCAATCAAGCAGATAGATATTATTTTTATTCTCACTGTCATAAAAGACAAGTCCTTTGTAGGTTAACATCGGATACTGCGCTGCTTCTAAAATGACACCTGCCTGCCCGCTTTTTTTATTAATGCTATAAATCTCCTGAACAGCCCCCTTGCCGTCCTTTGATTTCATGAAAAACAGATTGGGATAATTTATATAATTATTGACAAAATCAATAATACACTTATAATTATCGCCATTTTCCGTCAACAATTGTTCCAACTGATATATTTCCGAGGTATCCGTTATATCCTTTTCAATGAGTCCATCAGTATCCATTTGATATGCCTTATTCTCTATCCCCGTTAAATATAATACATCCTGGAATACATACATATTCCTGTATAAATAAGCATCCTTTTCACTGAACTCCAGAACCTGTTCCAGGGAATCATCTTCAATATTAATCCTCAGGACCCCAGCCTGATTTTTTTCCCCGCCTCCACCGGAATAATTAAAAATATAAATATAATCTTTGTAAACCAGTTTAGGCACAGCATTCCCGCTGAATACTTTTTTCTTTTCAGCGGTTAATTCATTTATCCTGTAAATTCCGCCGTCCATGTATACGTAGGAAAATGGTTCCGTATAAACAATACCCTGATTATATACATGATTGTTTTCAAAATTAATGTTGGTGTCTATATTGGGAACATTTAACTGAATATACTCTGCTTCTTCCCCTGTCTCTGATACGGCCTGCGTTTCCCAAAAAGCATACTCCTCCATTTTCCTGCCACATCCACAAAAAATTACAGAAATCACTGCCACGGCACACCAGCCGCTTAATACCAATCCTGTCCTCTTGCTCATATTCCTTCCCCCACCGATCCGTAATCAAATGTATCTGCTTTTTACATTTTTATTATAAAAGGGACCTCCATTTTTTGTCCTTTTGGCCTCAAAAAGACCAATTCTGTCCGTCAAAAGTACAGCCTTCCCATTATATTCCTCCACCGGATTCCTGGCACTTCCCACCACAAGCCCTTGCAGTGTCTTATCCCTCTTCAGTATGCTGAATTTTATTAAGATTCATAATTTTTTAATAAACATTATTAATTGCTACCTAAAATAGATAGTAGAAATAATAACTTTCTAATATAAATAGTGCCTGCTGATTAAGCTTAAATTTCCT
>NZ_KE992655.1:0-56466 GCF_000466465.2 Clostridium sp. KLE 1755 | reverse complement strand
AAAGCTGGCACAGGAGGAGAGCCTGCGCGGGGTGCTTTACAGGGCGGATAAGAAAAGCCGGTCCTGTTTTGCATGCCCGGCGGAAGGCGCCTGCAGCTGGCCGCCCTCCAAAAAGAACCTTCTGCTGAAGTGGTGAGTGTTGTGTCCCCTCGCCGTGTCATTTCCTGCGGGGTGTCCGGCGCTGTTCTCCCTTCCTGCTCCCGGCAGGTGTTCCGCGCGTTCGGACGGAAAAATGGGAGATTTCTAACCGGTCTGTTATTCTCTTCTGCTGCCAAAGCGGCGCGAACTCCTCACTGGCGTTCGTTAAACAGCGCCGCTTTGGGCGGGCAGCAGAAGAGAATAACAAACCAGTAAGAAATCACTCCATTTTTCCGTGACTCACGCACTGAACACCTGCCGGGAGCAGGAAGGGAGGACAGCGCCGGACACCCCGCAGAAAATGACACGGCGAGGGGAGGCAGGCTGTGAAGAGGGGAGAAGGGCGGATAGAGAGAAAATAGGGTAGTGATGAATCTAGGGCGGGTGTGAAAAAAATATTTTTTTCAGGAGGCAGGCAGGATGGTTATAGGCGGCAGGGAATTTGTTGACAGCGGGAAGACATATGTGATGGGGATTTTGAATGTGACTCCGGATTCTTTTTCGGATGGGGGGCGTTTTAATGAGATGGACAGGGCGCTTTGGCATGTGGAGGAGATGATTGGGGATGGGATGGATATCCTGGATATCGGCGGGGAGTCCACAAGGCCGGGGTATACGCTGCTTTCGGAGGAGGAGGAGACTTCGCGGGTGGCTCCGGTGATTGAGGCGGTGAAGAAACGGTTTGACGTGCCGGTTTCCCTGGATACATATAAGTATAAGGTGGCGCAGGCGGGAATCGCGGCAGGGGCGGATTTGATTAATGATATCTGGGGACTGAAATATGACGGCGGCCAGATGGCGGAGACGATTGCGGGAAGCGGGCTGCCCTGTTGCCTGATGCATAACAGACAGAATGCGGATTACGGGAATTTCCTGGAGGATCTGGCGGCGGATCTGGCGGATACGCTGCGAATTGCGGAAGCGGCCGGAATCAGGGATGATAAGATTATCCTGGACCCGGGCGTGGGCTTTGGGAAAACCTATGAAAATAATCTGGAGGTGATTAATCATCTGGACAGCCTGCGGATTTTTAACTGTCCGCTGCTGCTGGGGACTTCCAGGAAGTCGGTGATAGGGCTGACGCTTGATCTGCCTGCGGACGAAAGGCTGGAGGGTACGCTGGTGACCACGGTATTTGCGGTGCTGAGCGGGTGTTCCTTTGTGCGTGTGCATGATGTGAAGGCGAATAAGAGGGCCATTCGTATGGCGGAGGCGATCCTGCAGGAGGGCAGGTAGTTACTGGTCACGGAGTGAACCGTAATATAATAAGGAGGTGCCGTTGTGGATCAGATACGGATTAAGGGACTGGAAATTTTTGCGCATCATGGAGTTTATCCGGAGGAAAAGGAAAAGGGACAGCATTTTTTCCTGGATGCGGTGTTATATACGGATACGAGAAGAGCGGGGCTGACGGACAGGCTGGAGCTCTCCACTGATTATGGAGAGGTGTGCAGGCTGATGAACGAGGTTATGTGCGCCCAGACCTATGATTTGATAGAACGGGCGGCGGAGCAGACTGCGCAGGAGGTTTTGCTGGCATTTCCGCTGATCCGGCGGCTGGAGCTGGAGCTGCATAAGCCGGAGGCGCCGATTCCGCTTCCCTTCGGGGATGTGTCGGTGCGGATTGAGCGGGGCTGGCACAGGGCGTTCGTTGCGTTTGGCTCCAATATGGGGGATAAAGAGTATTATCTGGAAAAAGGGCTGAAGGAGCTGAAGGAGCATCCGCTCTGCCGTCCGGTGAAGGTTTCGAAGGTTTACAGGACCACGCCCTACGGCGGCGTTGAGCAGGAGGATTTCCTCAACGGCGTCATGGAGCTGGAAACGCTGCTTACGCCCTTTGAGCTGCTGGAGAAGCTGCAGCAGGTGGAAAGGCAGGCCGGACGGGAGCGTAAGGTACACTGGGGGCCGCGGACGCTGGATCTGGATCTGCTGCTTTACGATGATTGTGTGATCGATACCGAGACGCTTACAGTGCCTCATCCCGACATGCAGAACAGGGATTTTGTGCTGGCGCCGCTGTGTGAAATAGCGCCGTTCGTAAGGCATCCTTTCACTGGAAAGACGGCAAAACAGATGCTGGAGGAGCTTAAGCACAATGGTGAAAAGCATGTGGTTGACACAGCGCAAAATAAATTGGATTGAAGAAAAATAAGTTTGCACAGGACCGGTTCAGCCTCATCTGATCTGGTATGTGAAGGACGAAGGAGCGAAGAAGCATGGATTTAGGGGATTTGAGGAAACAGATAGATTCGGTGGATGAGCAGATTGTCAGCCTCTATGAGGAACGGATGGACATCTGTAAGCATGTGGCCGAGGTGAAGATAGAAACAGGGAAGAAGGTCTTTGACAGGGAACGGGAAAAAGAAAAGATCGCCAGGGTAAAATCCCTGACACATAATGATTTTAACCGCACAGGGATCGGGGAGCTGTTTGAGCAGATCATGTCCATGAGCCGCAAGCTCCAGTATCAGCTGCTGGCGGAAAAAGGAAGCATGGGGCGCCTTCCCTTCATCGGGGTGGATTCCCTGGTGGATGACCGGGTGAGAGTGGTTTTTCAGGGAGCGGAAGGGGCTTATTCCCAGGCAGCCATGCATCAGTACTTCGGAGAGGAGGTAAACAGCTTCCATGTGGATACCTTCCGGGATGCCTGCTGCGCCATAGAGGAAGGCAGCGCGGATTTCGCCGTGCTTCCCATTGAAAATTCCACCGCCGGGATCGTGAATGAAATTTATGATCTGCTTGTGGAATTTGAAAATTATATTGTGGGAGAGCAGATAATCAGGATAGAGCACTGCCTGCTGGGCGTCCCGGGAACAAGGATGGAGGATATCAGGACGGTATTTTCCCACCCCCAGTCACTGATGCAGAGCGCAAGGTTTCTGGCGGAGCATGACTGGAAGCAGATCAGCCTGCCCAATAACGCCTTTGCCGCCAGAAAGGTAGCGCAGGAGGGCGACTGTACGCAGGCGGCCATTGCCAGCGAATATGCGGGCAAGGTATACGGGCTGGAGGTGCTTAAAAAGCCCGTGAACCAGTCTGAGACGAATTCCACCCGCTTCATTATAATCACCAACCAGAAGATTTTCCGCAAGGATGCAAAAAAGGTGAGCATCTGCTTCGAAATCGCCCATGAAAGCGGTTCCCTTTATCATATGCTGTCCCATTTTATCTACAACAATCTGAATATGACCAAAATAGAAAGCCGTCCCATTGAAGGACGCAACTGGGAATACCGGTTTTTCGTTGACTTTGATGGCAACCTGGCTGACAGCGCGGTGAAGAATGCGCTGCGCGGGCTGAGGGATGAAGCGCAGAACATGCGGATTTTGGGAAATTACTGACGGCAGAGCCTTAAAAGTGATGTTTTTTGATTATAAAGAGGATGGGAAGGACAGGCACAATGAGAGAAAAAGAGCTGATTGTATATAAGGATTTTGGAGAGGACGGAGCGCTGCTTGCGGACATGGTCTGGCTGATGGAGCATTACGGTACCGGTGAGGAGGGCATCCAGAAGGAAAGCTCCCTGCTGTACGAGTGTATGCACGGGCTGCTGGAAATGGCCGGAAGCCATGGCTTTTCAGGCAATCTGTGGCACTGCTATCTGACGAACCTGCTTGTGAATAATGAAAACAGCTACAGCCGCGCCTGTGAAATCAGGGGAGCTGTGGAGGGCACCATCAATGAGGCGGTGCTGCATGACATTGCTATTTTTAAAGAATTTTTTGATTATGACTTTACGGATATGATGGATAAGCTGGAAGCGCCTGCTTTTTCCATGGCTCTTTCCTATGAAGGGAATATGCAGGAGAGCAAGGTGTACAATACCCGTATCCGTGACCGCATCTGCACGCTGGCCGTGCGTTTCCGGGAGGATGGGACGCCGGAGGAGATGAAGGCGACCCTGACGGAATTTTATAAGGAATACGGCGTCGGCAAATTCGGCCTGCACAAGGCCTTCCGCATCGCCCATAAGGAAGGGGAAACGGTAATCGAACCGATCCTGAACATCGCCCACGTGAAGCTTTCCGATCTGGTGGGCTATGAAACTGCCAAGAAAAAGCTCATTGATAATACGGAAGCCTTTGTATTAGGAAAGAAGGCAAACAACTGCCTGCTGTACGGCGATGCGGGAACCGGAAAATCCTCCAGCATCAAAGCCATTGCCAATGCATATTATTCACAGGGGCTGCGCATCATTGAGGTATATAAACACCAGTTCCAGGATTTGAATGATGTGATCGGCCAGATTAAAAACAGAAATTATAAGTTTATCATCTATATGGATGACCTGAGCTTTGAGGATTTTGAAATCGAATATAAGTACCTGAAGGCGGTTATCGAAGGCGGGCTGGAGAAGAAGCCGGCCAACGTCCTGATTTATGCCACCTCCAACAGAAGGCATCTGGTCAGGGAAAAATTCAGTGATAAGAGGGAGCTGGATGACGATCTGCACAACAACGACACCGTACAGGAAAAGCTGTCTCTGGTATCCCGCTTCGGCGTGACCATTTATTTCGGTGCGCCGGATAAAGCCCAGTTCCAGAATATCGTAAAAACGCTGGCGCTCCGTTACGGGGTAACCATGCCGGAGGAGGAACTGCTGGCAGAAGCCAATAAGTGGGAGCTGTACCACGGCGGGCTTTCCGGCAGGACGGCGCAGCAGTTTATCGATTATCTGCTGGGCCGGATGTAGGAGCGAAAACAGGGGAAGAAAGGAAGGGATGCAGGGTGAAGACTTTTGCCGCCATAGACGTGGGATCTTATGAGCTTTCCATGAAGATATTTGAATTTTCGGCGAAAACAAGCATGAAGGAAATCGACCATATCCGCCATCGGATCGATCTGGGAAACGATACCTTCGCTACCGGAAAAATCAGCTATGAAAAGGTAGATGAACTATGCCGTGTCCTCCGTGAATTCGAAGAAATCATGCGCAGCTACAAGGTGGAGGACTACAGGGCCTACGGCACCAGCGCCATACGGGAAACGGAAAACACCATGATCGTGCTGGATCAGATCCAGCAGCGCACGGGAATCCATATTGATGTGCTCAGCAATTCCGAGCAGCGTTTCCTGGATTACAAATCCATTGCGCTGAAGGGCCAGGATTTTAACAAAATTATTGAAAAAGGGACGGCGATTGTGGATATCGGCGGCGGCAGCATCCAGGTTTCCCTGTTTGACAAGGATACGCTGGTAGCCACCCAGAACCTGCGCCTGGGCGTGCTGCGCCTCCAGGAGCTGTTAAACAAGCTGAACGCCAGGCCCGCCAAATACGAAGGGCTGCTGGAGGAAATGATCGACAGCCAGCTCTCCGTTTTCAAAAAGCTGTATCTGAAGGACAGAATCGTTGAAAATATTATCATTGTGGATGATTATGTGTCAACGCTGATTCAGAAAAGGCTCACCGGCTCCCAGACGCCGGGATATGTGGACAGCGCAAGCTACGGCGTTTTCATGGAAGCCCTGCGCAGCCATACTAAGGAAGAAGTGGCGGCTCACTTCGGCGTTTCCGTGGAAAGCCTTCCGCTGATATTTATTTCCGCCGTACTGATTTACAACGTGGCGAAGCTCATGGAAGCCAAGCTGCTGTGGGCGCCCGGCGTGACGCTCTGCGACGGCATTGCTTATGAATATGCGGAAAAAAATAAAATCATCGGGCCGAAGCATGATTTTGAACAGGATATCGTAGCCTGTGCCAGGAATATCAGCAAGCGCTTCATGGGAAGCAGGCGCCGCGGCGAAACCCTGGAGCATATCTGCGTCACGATTTTTGACAGCATGAAAAAGGTGCACGGCCTGGGGAAGAGGGAGAGGCTTTTGCTGCGCATTGCCGCCCTGCTCCACGACTGCGGGAAATATATCAGCATGGTGAACCTGGGGGAATGTTCCTACAGCATTGTCATGTCCACGGAGATCATCGGCCTTTCCCACAGGGAACGTGAAATTGTCGCCAACGTGGTTAAATATAACCATCAGGATTTTGACTATTATGAAGAGCTGGGGACCACCACAACGCTGGACACCCAGTCCTATCTTACCATTGCCAAGCTGACGGCCATCCTGCGGGTGGCAAACGGCCTGGATCGCAGCCACAAGCAGAAGTTCCGGGATTTCAGGACGACCCTGAAGGAGGATCAGCTGATCATCACTGTGAACACCGCGGAGGATATCACCCTGGAAAGAGGGCTGTTTGAGGCCAAAGCGTCATTTTTCGAAGAGGTTTTCAGTTTACATCCAGTCATTAAGCAGAAAAAATTGTAACCGTGAAGGGAAGAAGCAGTTACAAAGAATTCATATAAATGGAGAAAAATTATGGCGGAGAAAAAAGATTATCTGGACCCTGAGCTTTATACCAACCGGGAACTGAGCTGGATTCTGTTTAATAAAAGAGTGCTGTCGGAAGCGAGAGACAAACAGATCCCGCTGTTTGAAAGACTGAAATTCTTAAGCATTACCGCATCCAACCTGGATGAGTTTTTCATGGTGCGCGTGGCATCGCTGAAGGACATGGTAAATGCGAAATATACCAAAAAGGATATTGCGGGGCTTACCGCCGCCCAGCAGCTGGATAAGCTGAACGTGGTGACCCACGAGCTGGTGGCCCAGCAGTATTCTACATACAACCGTTCCTTGCTGCCGCTGCTTAAGGCAAACGGGCTTACGGTTGTAGAAAAGCACGAGCAGCTGAGCAAGGATCAGGCCGAATATGTGGACGCCTATTTTGATGAAAATGTATATCCCGTGCTGACCCCCATGGCGGTGGACTCCTCCAGGCCCTTCCCCCTCATCAGGAATAAATCCTTAAATATCGGGGCGCTGCTTTCCAAACGGAAAGAAAAGGGGGAGCTGGAATTTGCCACGGTCCAGGTGCCCAGCGTGCTGGCGCGTATTGTGCCCATTCCGGCCGGGGACAACGGCGGCAAGGCGGTCATCCTGTTAGAAGAGGTGATTGAGCGGAATATTTCCAGGCTTTTTCTCAACTATGACGTGGTGTGCTCCCATCCTTTCCGTATCATGAGAAATGCGGATCTGACCATTGATGAGGACGAGGCGGAGGATCTGCTGAAGGAAATCGAAAAACAGCTGAAAAAGAGGCAGTGGGGGCAGGCAATCCGTCTGGAGGTGGAAGCCGGCATGGATAAACGCCTGCTGCGCATCATCAAGGATGAGCTTTCCATTGAGGAAGAGGATATTTACCATATCGACGGCCCCCTGGATCTTACCTTCCTTATGAAAATGTACGGCCTGGAGGGCTTTGAGCATCTGAAGGAAGAAAAGTATGTGCCCCAGCCGGTGCCGGAATTTATGGAAGAGGGTTCTGTTTTTGATAAAATCAGGCAGGGAGACATTCTGCTGCACCATCCCTTCCAGACCTTTGCCCCTGTGGTGCAGTTCATCCGGGAAGCCGCCAGGGATCCGGAGGTGCTGGCCATCAAGCAGACACTGTACCGCGTCAGCGGCAATTCGCCCATCATTGCGGCGCTGGCCCAGGCGGCGGAAAACGGAAAGCAGGTTTCCGTGCTTGTGGAGCTGAAGGCGCGTTTTGACGAGGAAAACAATATCGTATGGGCGAGAAAGCTGGAAAAGGCGGGCTGCCACGTAATTTACGGCCTGGTGGGCCTGAAAACCCACAGCAAAATCACGCTTGTGGTGCGCCGTGAGGAAGACGGCATCCGCCGTTATGTCCATCTGGGAACCGGAAACTATAACGATGCCACGGCAAAGCTATATACGGACATCGGCATGATGACCTGTTCCGAAGCCATCGGCGAGGATGCCACGGCGGTATTCAACATGCTTTCCGGTTATTCCGAGCCTCTTTCCTGGAATAAGCTTTCCCTTGCACCGCTGTGGCTGAAGGATAAGTTCCTTTACCTTATCGGACGGGAAGTGAAAAATGTGCGGGCCGGGGAAACGGGCCATATCATTGCCAAAATGAACTCCCTCTGCGATCAGGATATCATAGCTGCTCTGTATGAAGCCTCCGCAGCGGGCGTAAAAATAGAGCTTATCGTCCGGGGCATCTGTTCACTGAAGGTGGGCATACCCGGCGTCAGCGAGAATATATCCGTCCGTTCTATCGTGGGCACCTTCCTGGAGCACAGCCGTATTTTCTATTTTGAAAATGCGGGCAAGAGCGAGGTTTACTGCGGCAGTGCGGACTGGATGCCCAGGAACCTGGAACGCCGTGTGGAAATCCTGTTCCCTGTGGAGGATCCGAAGCTGAAGGAAAAGGTGCTGCACATTCTTGACGTGCAGCTGCGGGATACGGTGAAGGCCCACCTGCTGCAGCCGGACGGCAGCTACGAAAAGGTGGACAGAAGAGGAAAGGAAACCTTTAATTCCCAGGTTGCCTTCTGCGTTGAAGCGATGGAAGCGGCAAAAGCCCAGGAGACGCCTCACGATGACCGGGTGTTCATCCCGGAAAAGCATGTAAGTGAGGAAGAGGAATAACCGGGAAGCGCCGGACAGCGAAGGAAAGGCAGCGAATAAAAAAAGAAGTAAAAGCAGAAATAAAAACAGAAATAAAAGCAGAAGTAAAAACAGAGGTTAAAAAACAGGAGTAAAAAAGATGAAAAGCAGGATAATACTGGCTTCCGCATCCCCCAGGCGGCAGGAGCTGCTGACGCAGATAGGTCTGACGTTTGAGGTCTGTCCCAGCGAATGGGAAGAGGTTACGGACAAAGAGCTTCCGGAGGAGGTCGTTCAGGAGCTTTCTTATCATAAGGCAATGGAAGTCTATGAAAGAAACGTCACAGAGGAAGGAACCGTCGTAATAGGCGCGGATACCATTGTGGCCTGCGGAGGGCAGATTCTGGGAAAGCCCGGCACCAGGGAACGGGCAGAGAAGATGCTGGGTAAGCTGCAGGGCGGCACGCACCAGGTCTATACCGGAGTTGCCTTTGTGTGGAAAGAAAAGGGGAGGACGGAAACCGCCGGCTTTTATGAATGCACAGACGTGCGGGTTTATCCTATGACAGAAGAGGAAATCCGGTGTTACGTGGAGACGGGAGAGCCTATGGACAAGGCCGGCGCTTACGGGATACAGGGCGGTTTCGCCGCTTTTATACAGGGGATATGCGGGGATTACAATAACGTGGTGGGCCTGCCGGTGGGCAGGGTCTACCAGGAACTGAAAAAAAGACAGCTGATCGGCTGACATTTTTACGAAGCGGCAAAACCAACCGTTTACGTGACCTGCCGGCGCTTCTGCCAGTCTGTTTTGCAAGAAAAGGAGAACCTGCATGAAAAAAGCTGTGATATTTGATTTGGACGGCACGCTTGCCAATACCATAGAATCCCTGACCTACTGCGGGAACCGGGCGCTTCAAAAGTTTGGTCTGCCCTCCTTTACACAGGAGGATTATAAATATTTTGTAGGAGACGGCTCCGCCGTGCTGGTGCGCAGGGCACTGACAAAGGCGGGAGACGCTGAGCTGACCCATTATGATGAGGTTTATGAGGAATACTGCAGACTGTTTGCCAAAGACTGCATGTATCAGGTCCGGCCCTATGATGGAATCATCCCTCTGCTGGAGGAACTGAAGAAAAAAGGAATCCGTATTGCGGTTCTATCCAACAAGCCCCATGAAAACAGCGTCAGCGTGGTGGAAACCCTGTTCGGCAAGGATTATTTCGACTGCATCCAGGGACAGAAGGCGGGCATCCCCAAAAAGCCGGATCCCGCCGGGGTCTTTAAAATAGAAGAATACCTGGGACTTGCCCCGGAGGCTTTCCTTTATGTGGGGGATACCAGTGTGGATATGCGCACCGGAAAGAGCGCAGGGCTTTTTACGGTTGGCGTTCTGTGGGGCTTCCGCGACCGGAAGGAGCTGGAGGATAACCACGCGGACGTGATTATTGAAAAACCCGCTGAACTGCTGGAATTTTTATAGACAGACAGCAGGGCATACGCCGCGGAAAATACCGTATGCGCCGATGCGCGCGGATAGGAGTGTTATGATAAAACTGATCGCATCTGACATAGACGGTACGCTGATACCGGATTCCACACCGAATCTGTATCCGGAAATTGTGGAGGAAATCAAAAGCCTGGCGGAACGGGGCGTCATTTTCTGCGGCGCCAGCGGCAGGCAGCTGTGCAGCATTCAGAACGTTTTCAGGGAGGTATCCGATAAAATATGCTATATTGCGGAGAATGGGGCGCATATCCATTATAAGGGGGAGGACATATCCCTGACGAGCATGGACAGGGAATATGCAGAGCAGATTATCCATCAGCTGCGCGGCCTGGGGAATGAATATGAATTTGTGGTATCAACGCCCCACGGCAGTCTCCTGGAAACGAAGAACCGCACATTCCTCGATATGATGAAATACGGCTACCACAATACCTTCCGGCAGGTAGAGGATGTGCTGGCCCAGGAGGCGGTTATCCTGAAGGTTGCGGTATATCACAGAGGAAGCATACGGCAGCTGGGAGAAGAGGTATTGATCCCTCAATGGGGTGAAAAGGTGCAGACCTGTGTTGCCGGCGAGGAATGGGTGGATTTCATGGACGCCTCTGTGGATAAAGGAAATGCGCTGAGGATACTGCAGGACTATTTCGGCGTGTCCAGGGAGGAGACCATGGCCTTTGGGGACAATACCAATGACATTGGCCTGATGAAAGCCGCGGGCTTCAGCTATGCGGTGGAAAATGCCAGGCCCGAGGTAAAGGAAGCCGCCCGTTTTATCTGTCCCTCTTATCTGGAGAAGGGCGTGTGGAAGGTTATTTCAGAAAAATGCGGCCCTTCCGGCTCAGAAGATGAAAAGAGAAGCGCCGGGATTTGAAAAAAGTCTTGCACAAAGGCCGCATAGACTGTATATTTTATGTAGAAGAGTAACTGTGAAGGAACTGAACGGTTACGCAGAAGAAACAAAGAGGAAGGAGGGAAGAAGATGCACGAGTTTGATGACGCGGTTTTAATGTGTTTTCTGAAGAAGCAGAGCCAGCTCTTTCCTGAAGAAGATGTTGCTTCCAATCTGGAAGAAGCAGAAGCTTTTCTGGAAGAGTGTATGGCGGTTGTAGTTGAATCTGCAGAAGAAGTAAAGGAATATTTTGAAGAAGAAGGCATTGACATGGACGGTGCTGATTTGGACGAAATTCTGGAAGCGGATGAAGTATTTGAAGTGGGTGACGGAAGATATTTGATCGTTGAAGGCTGACCCCCGGTCCTGGAAAAGACAGTATTATAAAATTTATCAGACGGAATGAAACAGCATACGGCGGCGGGATTCGTTAAGCTGCCGGAAGCGAAGGCCCGTGGAAAACAGGTGTGTAAGAGCATGCAGGCGCATGGTTTTACGCACCTGTTTTTGTGTTGCCAATTACAGCCATAATGCGTTGTGAACGGTAACCGCCGGCTGGTTACACGGAAAAGTCAAAAATAATTTTTGATAAAAGGATTGACCGTAAGGAAAGGAGGATGGTATACTGGACACAATTAGGAGATCGTGAAATAAAGAGAAGAACATGCTGGCAGCTGTGCTGGTTTTTGCGGCATTGCTTAAGCTTTTAAACGGCTTCCCGGTCTGGGAAAGAGACCCTGAGGCCCGTGTGAAAAGAAATCGCAGGCATTGTTTTTGAAAAAAGGAGAGATTTTATTTCAATGGGTTTGGGAAAAAAACAGCAGATTGGATGGATCAACTGTGCCAAGTTCTTTGCAATTCTGGCGGTGGTAATTGATCACGTAAAGGGGATTCTGTATGAGGATGAGGCGGTACAGTATATTTTCTTTTACTCTGTAACCGTATTTCTTTTCCTTGCGGGGATGACCGCCTATTATTCCCTGCAGAACAGGAAGCCGGAGGAATCGCCCGGCAGATGGGTGGTAAGGCGGATTGGAAGAATCCTAGTTCCCTATCTGGCGGCAGTGGCTGTTTATCAGTATGTGCGCACCGGGTTCCAGCTGAATCTGGGAGCCTTTGTGCTGTGGGCGGTGAACTTCAACCTGGAAGGGCAGTTTTATTATGTGCTTATTTATATACAGCTGATTGCGGCGGCGCCGGTGCTTTATTTGCTGGTGATGAACTGCAGGAGAGGTAAGGCGGCCTTTTTGTTTCGGGGGATTTTCCTGGTACTGGCATGGTTTACATCCATGTTCTGCATGAAGCATACTTTTGCCCTGGAGACCTATGGCGGAGGCAAATATCTGCTGGGAGGGACGTATCTGTTCGTCTTTGCGGCGGGGATGGTTGCGGCCGATATGCATATTACGCTGTCCGGCAAAAAGAAGGCGGGAATTGCCTCAGCAGCGTCCATAGTGCTTCTTGCTGGAGCGATGGCATTTCTCCTGCATGACCGGCTGGCCTGGGATGAATCCATGTTTGGCTGGCTGCTGCGCGTGAATCCTCCGGGAATTACTCTGATATTATATTCACTGGCGGTAATTTCCTTCCTGTTTTCCGTATGCACCTTCCTGGCAATGCTCCAAAACCGGGTGGTGGATAAGATACTGCAGGCGCTGCAGTACATGGGGAAATATACCCTTTATATTTTCCTCTATCATACGCTGATTCTGGACACACTGCTCCCAAAGCTGACATTTCTGGATAATGGGCCTGCATTCCTTAAAATCCTGGTGTATATGGCAGGAATGCTGCTGCTTCCCCTGGCTGGAAAGAACCTGTATGACTGGCTGAAGAGGGCAATGGTACGAAAGACACGGAAAGAGGAAATGCTGCTGAAGGAAAAATAGAGAACAGGAACGCTAAATTATGGCAGTATCCTGTTAACTGGCTGCGGCTGCACAGATAAGAAACCATCTGTGCAGCCGCTTTTTTCTGAATATGCAGTCAGGTGGGATTAGCAGCCAGGCATGGATCAAAAGTCGGGTGGGTTAGCAAACGTCTGGGATATCAGCAGCCAGGCATGAATTTTTCAATCGCTTCCGTCAGGCCGTTATGCTCATTGTCCAGTGAAGTGACAAAATCGGCAGCCTCTTTTACGCCTGGCCCGGCATTTGCCATGGCTACGCCAATCCCTGCGGCCTGCAGCATGGAAATGTCATTGGGTGCGTCGCCTGCGGCGATGCTGTTTCCCACAGGAATATTGAAATGACGGCATACGGCCAGGATGGCATTTCCCTTACCGGCTTCATGATTGTAGAATTCCAGATATTGATCATTGGAGAACTGTGCGGTAATTTCCGTCCCGTATTTTTCCTCCACTCGTTCCTTCAGCTTAAGAAGCAGTGTTTTGTCCGTCAGATGAATGGTATGGAGTTTATAGGGCGGCCGTTCCAGTACGGATAAAATATCAGGCGCTGTAATGAGGGGAAGATGAATGCGCTTACGGTAATAAATTACCTCTTCGTCTTCTTTTTTACATACGATTTCATGATCGGTGTAGGTCTGTATATGGATTCCCAGTTCCTCCGCTTCCCGTATGATGCCGGAGGCAATGGGGAAGGGGACCGTTTTTTCCATGAGAGGAGCCCCTGCGGTGCAGTCGTAAATCAGGCTTCCGTTGTTGGAAATCACCAGGGTCCCGGGGTAAAACAAATCGGAGGCCTGCATGACTTCTAAAATACTGTCCAGGGGACGGCCTGAGGTAAGGACCAGTTTGTGGCCGTTCCGGATGAGCCGGTCCAGCGCTGCTTTCATTTCATCGGAAACTGTGCTGTTATTAAGCAGCAGGGTCCCATCCATGTCTGTAAAGAGAATTTTTATGGAATCATTGGGGTTATGCATGAAAAAGTTCCTTTCTTTTCTGACGGAGTTTTTCCAGGATATCAGCCGGTATCAGGAGCTTTCCGTAACCGGTGGCCATTTCAAGTCCGGGCTTGTTTTTGCCGTGAAAGTCGGAACCGCCTGAAATCAAAAGGCCGTTGTGCTCCGCCAGCTGGCGCATTTCCCGTTCTTCTCCCGCGTTATAGGTGGAGTAGACTGCTTCGATGCCGATAAGGCCTGCCTCCTTCAGACGGGCAACCAGCTTCTGCAGCGCGTCCTTTCCCATATGGTAGAGAGTTGGATGCGCCAGCACGGGCAGGCCCTTCGCATCAAGGATAAGCCGGACCGCCTGTTCAGGCGTTACTTTTTCACGGGGGACAAAATATTTGCACCGGTCGCCCACGTAGCGGTCGAAAGCTTCGGGCATGCTTTTGACATAGCCGTGTTCCAGAAGATATCTGGCATAATGGCCTCTTGTTATCACGGAATCAGGAAAGGCGGCGGTAAGTTTTTCATAGGAAATATCAATGCCCGCCTCCTGCAGGTTGGCGCACATTTTCTGGTTCCTCAGGATCCGGGAATCCACGAAGGCCTGGATTTTCCGGCTGAATTCCGGATTATCATAATCGATAAAAAGCCCCAGGATATGAACATCCTTTCCCAAATATTCCGTGGAAAATTCAATGCCGGGAATGACTTCAATATTTTTCCCGGCAGCGTAGGAAATAGCTTCCGACAGTCCAGCGGTGGTATCGTGATCCGTGAGGGCGAAGGCGCTGAGCCCCTTTTCCAGGGCCAGGTCAACCAGTTCGGATGGACTCATGCTCCCGTCGGATTTATCGGAGTGTACATGTAAGTCAACTGTTTTCATCTGTTACCTCGATTTCTGCGACAACAAGCCGCATTCATTTTTACTCCGGAGCATAGGGTGAAAGCCGCCGGAAGGAAACAAAAGAGGGAAGCACCTTTTCCGTGATTCACGGCAGCCTTCCCCCTTTATATGCCGGGCTGCCGGATTTAACAGGCAGCTCGTTTCCAGGGGCATCCGCATGGGAAACCGTCCTGGTTAATTTTCATCGTCTTCCTTATTGGCAGTATAAACAGTACGTTTTCTTGCCATAGCATCGCTTGCAAGGTATTCGTCGTAGGTTGTGATCTTATCGATCATGCTGCCGTCAGGAAGGATTTCCATAATTCTGTTGGCCGTGGTCTGAACGAACTGGTGATCGCGGCAGGCGAAAAGTGCAACGCCGGGATACTTGATAAGTCCGTTGTTCAGTGCGGTTATGGATTCCATGTCCAGATGGTTGGTAGGCTCATCCAATATCAGGCAGTTGGCGCCGGAAATCATCATCTTGGAAAGCAGGCAGCGGACCTTTTCACCGCCGGACAGGATTTTGACCTTTTTCACCCCGTCTTCCCCGGCAAAAAGCATACGTCCCAGGAAGCCGCGGACATAGGTGATATCGTCCACCGGGGAATAGCCCATCAGCCAGTCGGCAATGGTGTAGTCATTGTCGAACTCTTTGGAGCTGTCCTTGGGGAAATAAGCCTGGGAGGTGGTAACACCCCATTTGAAGGTTCCTTCATCCGGCTCAATTTCACCCATGAGAATCTGGAAAAGCGTGGTTTTTGCCAGCTCGTTGCTTCCCACAAATGCAATTTTATCATTGTGCCCCACAATGAAGGAAATGTTGTTGAGCACCTTTTCCCCGTTAATCGTTTTGGAAAGCCCTTCTACGGTCAGCACTTCATTGCCGATTTCACGATCGGGACGGAAATCAATATAAGGATATTTTCTGCTGGAGGGCCTGATTTCATCCAGCTCTATTTTTTCCAGGGCACGTTTCCTGGAGGTAGCCTGTTTGGACTTGGAAGCATTGGCGGAGAAACGGGAGATGAAGTCCTGCAGCTCCTTGATTTTCTCTTCCTTTTTCTTGTTGGCTTCCTTCATCTGTTTGATGAGCAGCTGGCTGGATTCATACCAGAAATCGTAGTTGCCGGCATACAGCTGAATCTTGCCATAGTCAATGTCCGCGATATGGGTGCAGACCTTATTCAGGAAATAACGGTCATGGGATACCACGATAACCGTGTTGTCAAAATTGATGAGGAATTCTTCCAGCCAGGCGATGGCATCCAGATCCAGATGGTTGGTAGGCTCATCCAGGAGCAGTATGTCGGGATTGCCGAACAGCGCTTTGGCAAGAAGGACCTTTACCTTCTGGCTTCCGTTCAGATCCTTCATCAGGGAATAATGGTAATCGGTTTCAATTCCCAGGCCGTTTAAAAGGCTGGCGGCGTTGGATTCGGCTTCCCAGCCGTCCATTTCGGCGAATTCGCCTTCCAGCTCGCTGGCGCGGATGCCATCCTCATCGGTGAAATCTTCCTTGGCATAAATGGCATCCTTCTCCTTCATTATTTCATAAAGGCGGGAATTGCCCATAATTACGGTATCAAGAACCGTATAATCATCGTATTTGAAGTGATCCTGTTCCAGGACGGAAAGCCGCTGGCCGGGAGTGATTACCACATCGCCGTTGGTAGGCTCCAGCTGCCCGGAAAGAATTTTCAGAAAGGTGGATTTACCGGCGCCGTTGGCACCGATCAGGCCGTAACAGTTGCCTTCCGTAAACTTGATGTTAACTTCCTCAAAAAGCGCCTTTTTCCCGAGACGCAGGGTAACGTTGTTTGCACTAATCATTTTAATCCTCCATGTTTTGCGGAGCAAAATGCGAGCCCTCTGGCGAGCAGAGGGATTTTCCTCCATGTTTTGCGGAGCAAAATGCGAGCCCTCTGGCGAGCAGAGGGATTTTCCTCCATGTTTTGCGGAGCAAAATGCAATTTCTTTAGAAATTTGCCCTTTGGCGGGCAGGGGATTTTCCTCCGAATGCCGAAAAGCGGCGGTAATGACTGAAAAAGCCGGCAGAATAAGGAATCGGATTTCCTTTACGGCGACCTGCCATGGCGGCTTTCTTCTTATTTTAATTATGTCCTGTTTCATGTCGCCTTTACCTATTTTACAGAAAAAACGGGAATTTGCAAGCTATTCTTTAAAAATAGTGAAGAAATCATAACAGGGCCGCAACAGAAATTGCTGCAATATGTTGACAGACGACATATGTCGTGCTACGATATAGGAAAGTTGATATATCGTAAGACGACATAACGGAAGACGATATAGTTCTGTGAGATGCACAGGCAGGACTGTGAAAGGAGAAAGGGATGGAGCCTAAGAAGGAACCGCTTACAGAGAGTTATTTTTATATACTGCTTTGCCTGTACCGGCATGCGAATCACGGATATGGGATTATGCAGGAGGCCGGGGAGCTGTCGGGCGGCCGGGTCAGGATTGGTTCGGGCACCATGTACGGAGCGGTCAGCAATATGATGAAAAAGGGCTGGATTGCGGAATGTGACGCAGAACCGGAGTATAGAACGGCAGGGGAAAGCAGGAATACAGGAGTGAGGAAAAAACTGTATGTTCTGACGGATACCGGCAGACAGGCTCTGGAGGCAGAGCTTGTCCGGCTGATTGAGATGCTCAAAAGCGCGGAAAAGATTATAGGCCGGCCGCCTGAACTTTTACTGAAAAAGTAGATTAGGAAAAATTTTCATTGAAAAAGTGGATTGGGAAAAATTTGGCCCGCAGAAATACATATCCGGCAGGCTGATGCGGAAAGGAGAATTTATGGATACCAAAGTATCATTCAGAGGCTATATGGCATGGAATTATGACAGGGAGGAGCAGGACCTTGACAGAATGTCGGAACAGGGCTGGCAGCTGATAAAAGGAGGCTGCTTTTTCAGTATTTACACCAGGCAGCCGGGAATCCTTTATCGTCACAGGATTGATTACAACCCGGACGTAATGAACGACCCGGCGGAGAAAAGACGGTATCTGGAGCTGTTTGAGGAACAGGGCTGGGAGTTCGTGGGGAAAACCTTCAACGGGTGGATTTACCTGAAAAAACAGTACATTCCGGGAACGCCGGAGGAAGAATATGAAATTTATACGGATTCAGAATCTCTGGCGGAACTTGTAAAAAGATGGAAAAAGCTGGCCTATCTGCTGAGCGCCCTGGCAATTTCACAGCTTGGGCTGTATGTGGCGCTGGGAATAAACGCTGGTTATTTAAGCCCCGTTCTCATCATAATCTATGTAGGGATGTTCTGTTGGATTCAGTGGGGAATACACCAGCTGAAGAGGAAGCTCCTGGGAGATGGGATAAATTAACTTAGACGGGAGGCAGATGGATGAACGCAGGCATTATTGAAATCGATCTTCATGGGAAAAATGTGCTTCAGGCAAAAGCTGAGGTAGATGCCGTGCTGAAAAGGACGGACAGCAGTGTATACAGGCTGCGGATAATTCACGGGTTTCACGGAGGCACGGGCATACGGAGTATGCTTCAGGAGGAATATGGCTACGGCAGAGAACCGAAAATTATCCGGGTGCAGGGAGGAAATAATCCGGGCATCACGGAGCTGGTTCTGAGGGACTACTAAATTTTCCCGTCCTGCAAATGCTGCAGTAAATCATAAAAACCTGTAAAAATACTGCCTGGAAAACGAATGGGACAGAGCCAAAGTCCCGATTATTGGACTCATTATATGCTATTCTTAGACTATGGAAGGGCTCGCAGAGACCTGACATTGGAAACAGAGAAACGTTTTAGTTGAGATAGCAGAAAGGAGCCGCGGTATGAAAGGTTTTTATGTTGGTGAAGGTTACATGGGATGTGTGAACGGACAGTATATGCTTTTTGCAGACGAGGCTGACTATATGGATTATGTAGAGGAGCAGGCATGATAAATGCCTGCTCCGTTTTTATAATGTAACAGTTCGGGACGGCGGGAATATTGGGCATTATAATATCAAAAGCCATTTTATTCGTCTTATAAATTTACAAAGGGGCGGCTATAACGATAATCAAGCTATAACAACACTTCAGCCAGGAGCCGGTTGAAACGGTCATTCTCGCTCCATTGCGGAAAATGGCAGGACTTTTCAAACCAGAAAAACTGCTTTTTTGTTTCTATGGTTTCAAAATATTCCCTGGCTAATTCAGAGGATACATGGCTGTCATACCTGCCTTCTATAAATATGACAGGTGTGCCGAAACGGGTCACGCCTCCAAAATCCGTCTCCATCAGTTCCGGCCACAGATGCCGGATTGCCTGCAGGCTGCCTTTCTGCCTGCGGAGCAGATCGGGAAGGGAGTAGCACCCGGAAAAAAGGAAGGGAGTGATCAGCTTGTTGTAATTGGTTTTTCCATAAAGAGAACCTTTGTGCTTTACCACCTGCTTCGTAACAAAAAGCAGATCGGAAAGCCAGTTGTCACCGGTGTAGGTGCAGTCTGTTGTCCGAAGCCGTTCCAGGGACTTACTGTCGGCATGTGCCAGAGCGTATTCATAGGCTGTGCGGCAGGATTTCTTCATGTTGACTACCTGGCCGCAGCCGATGTAGGTTTTCACCAGCTCAGGATGCCGCGCGGTGAAGATAAGTCCCAGAACGCTGCCCCATGAATGGCCCACAAGATACAGGCAGTTCTGACGGAATCGTTCCAGCAAAATGGCAGTAAGCGAGAGGAGATCCTGAAGAAAGGTTTCCATGGTGACCGCGCCGTCCTCAAAACGGTAATAGGATTTGCCTGCGCCGCGCTGCTCCCAGACAACGACGGTGAAGTTCTCCTCCAGCCCGCGGTTGAATTTCATGACTAATGGAAGCGCGGCATCTCCGGGGCCGCCGTGAAGATAGAGCAGCAGCGGCGCATCCTTTTTCTGTGCGCGTATGGAAACATACTGGGGCATGCCGTTGAGGCTTATTAAGGACTGTTCGTTGATAAACATATTCCCTCCCGTAAAACTATTTATTTTATATTCTAACGTCTGGAACAGGCCGTGTCAAACGGGAGAAAATCAACCGTATAAAAATCAACCGGACAAAAATCAATTTTTTCTCCCATTGCCCGGAACTGGACAAAAAGCAGGAAAAAAAGTATAATAATTTTGGCTGTACTGCTGCGCGGAAATGCTCCGTACAGCCGCGGTAAAATAACAGCAGAACGCGGGCATAAGCCGGCAGAAGGAAGGGCGAGGGTATGGCATACGGTTTGATTTCCCTGGAAAAAAGATTAAAGGAAAACATAAAATACTACAGTCTGGAAAATTTATATGATCTGGACGAGATACAAAGGCTCTTTTGCAGTTTGTGCGAGGTGCTGGGTACAGAGCTGCTGCTTACGGAGCGGCACGGGGAAAAGGTGGTTTGCGTTGGTGATTTCTCCGGATTTGAACCGGATGTGGTAAGCGATCCGGGGCGGAAGATCCGCGTGGCGGACAGAACCGTCGGCCATCTTTATGCAAAGCTGAATCAACAGGCCGCCGGACAGACGGCAGAAGCCGTTCTTGACAATGTCGTGGAGTTGTATTCTTCTTTGGGAGAAAAGCAGTACAGATTCCGGGAAACCGCCATTTATGCGGATGAACTGGAGGAAGCGCTGGAGAAGGACAGATATCAAGCAAAGCATGGGGAGCATGTGGATGCGCTGACAGGACTTCTGAGCAGACCAAGCTTTGACAGCAGGCTGAAGGAGCTGGCTGAGACGGGGACTGCGCCGGATGCGCTGATTTGTGTGAATATCAATGACTGGAAGTTTGTAAACGAAAACTACGGCGATGAAGAAAGCGACAGACTGATAAAGACTGTGGCAGGAATTTTGAAACAGGAAGCAAAACCTGAGTATGTCATGGGCCGTGTGGACGGCGATGTTTTTTATGTGGTGATAGAAGTGCCGGAGGATGGTGAGGCAGAAGCCTACTGCCGGCGGGTCAGGGAAGCCTGCAGGGCTTATGAGGATGCCATACTGGCGCCTTCCGTTGCCATTGGCATGGTAAACAGGGCGAGCGTGGAAGAGGATTTTACGGCGCTGTTTTCCGAGGCGGAGTATGAGATGTTCCGGGATAAATTTGATGAAAAGAATATGCCGGGATACAGGGAGCGTCTGGAGAAGGGGCTGCAAAGATAGGAATATGGTAACTGTGAGGGTACAGGGCAGTTACGGAATATATTAAAATATGGCCGCGGCCGGAGCAGATTTTTTCTGCCGGCCGCGTTTTTTTGCCGGACTGCGGCAGACGGCCCGGGCAAAAGCTTTGCTGCCGGAAAATAAAAGAATAATCCTCATTGTATTAAGGTTTGAAAACACCGGAATTTGTTTATAATAAATTTATAAAAAACGGTGAAATTAAGAAAAAGAGAGAAAACAAGAGATAAATTAAGATATATTGAGTAAACAACATTTTTAGTCTTGTGAAGGGCGTTGCATAAAATAAACCAAAAACATAATATATGTATAGTGTTTAGCACTCAAGCAAGATGAGTGCTAACAACAAAATAAAACCGGTGAAAGAAAGAATTCATTAAGGAGGCATTTTTATGAAATTAGTACCTTTAGGTGACAGAATCGTTTTGAAGCAGTTAGAAGCAGAAGAGACAACAAAATCCGGAATTGTTCTTCCCGGACAGAACAAAGAAAAACCCCAGCAGGCAGAAGTTATTGCCGTAGGCCCCGGCGGAGTAATCGATGGAAAAGAAGTTAAGATGGAAGTGAAAGCCGGCGACAAGGTAATCTATTCCAAATATGCCGGTACGGAAGTTAAGCTGGATGACGATCAGGAATACATCATCGTAAAGCAGTCCGATGTTCTTGCAGTAATTGAATAAGCAGACACGAAACCAAAATCATAAATTCAGGAGGCGTTTGAATCATGGCAAAAGAAATTAAATACGGCGCAGAAGCCCGTGCAGCTCTGGAAGCCGGCGTAGATCAGTTAGCAGATACCGTCAGGGTAACACTTGGACCGAAAGGAAGAAACGTAGTTCTTGATAAATCCTACGGAGCTCCCCTTATCACAAACGACGGTGTAACCATCGCAAAGGAAATCGAGCTGAAAGATGCTTTCGAAAACATGGGCGCACAGCTGGTAAAGGAAGTTGCCACCAAGACCAATGATGTAGCAGGCGACGGTACCACGACAGCAACCGTCCTGGCTCAGGCAATGGTAAACGAAGGAATGAAGAACCTGGCAGCAGGCGCTAACCCGATTATCCTCAGAAAGGGTATGAAGAAAGCCACCGAATGCGCAGTGGAAGCTATTGCTAAAATGAGCGCCAAGATCAACGGCAAAGAGCAGATCGCAAGAGTTGCATCTATTTCCGCAGGAGATGACGAAGTCGGGGAAATGGTAGCAGACGCTATGGAAAAAGTTTCCGGAGACGGCGTTATCACCATCGAAGAAAGCAAGACCATGATGACAGAACTCGACCTGGTAGAAGGTATGCAGTTCGACAGAGGATATGTTTCCGCTTATATGTGCACAGATATGGACAAAATGGAAGCGATTCTGGAAAATCCCTATATCCTCATTACAGATAAAAAGATCTCCAACATCCAGGAAATCCTTCCTCTGCTGGAGCAGGTTGTACAGAGCGGCGCCAAGCTGTTAATTATTGCTGAGGATGTGGAAGGCGAAGCGCTGACCACCCTGATTGTAAATAAACTGCGCGGAACCTTCAACGTTGTAGCTGTTAAGGCCCCCGGCTATGGCGACAGAAGAAAAGAAATGCTTCAGGATATCGCTATCCTTACAGGCGGCAAGGTAATCAGCGAGGAACTGGGCCTTGATCTGAAAGAAACCCAGCTCACAGACCTGGGACGTGCGAAATCCGTTAAGGTACAGAAAGAAAATACAGTTATCGTTGACGGCGAAGGCAGCAAGGATGAAATCCAGGCAAGAATCTCCCAGATTAAGAAACAGATCGAAGAGACCACTTCTGATTTTGACAGAGAGAAGCTTCAGGAAAGACTTGCGAAGCTGGCTGGCGGCGTAGCGGTTATCCGTGTGGGCGCTGCAACCGAGACAGAAATGAAGGAAGCGAAGCTGCGTATGGAAGACGCTCTTGCAGCTACAAGGGCAGCAGTTGAGGAAGGCATTATCGCAGGCGGCGGATCTGCATATATCCATGCATCCAAGGAAGTTTCCAAACTGGCTGAAGGTATGGACGGAGATGAAAAGACAGGCGCAAGAATCGTACTCAAAGCCCTGGAAGCACCTCTGTACCACATTGCAGCAAACGCAGGCCTGGAAGGCAGCGTTATCATCAACAAAGTAAAAGAAATGGAAGTAGGCATGGGCTTCGATGCTCTGAAGGAAGAGTATGTAAATATGGTAGAAGCAGGTATTCTTGACCCTGCCAAAGTTACCAGAAGCGCACTGCAGAACGCAACAAGCGTTGCATCCACATTGTTGACAACAGAAACCGTTGTTGCAGACATCAAAGAAGATATTCCCGCAGCACCTGCCGGAGCAGGCGGAATGGGAATGATGTAACTGAACAGTTAACCTATAAGTTTAAATCCGGTCACAGAATTTTCTGTGGCCGGATTTTTGTTTACTGGAATTTTAGAAGATAGTTTTTACGTAGCTGCCTTTTCCGTTTTTCTTTGCCTGGTACATGGCTTTATCAGCCGCCCGGTAATAATCAAAATAAGAAGGGGCATACTCTTTATTGATTGCGGCGCCGATGCTTACGCTGACGGGAACACAGCTTCCGTTCAGTTCCCTGGTGCGCAGAAGTACTTCTTTGCAGACACGTTCCACAAGCCCTTCGTCACAGGTCTGGTATGCGAACAACCCGAATTCGTCCCCTCCAATGCGGAAAACAGTATCTGTACGGCGGCATATATTCCGCAGAATGGATGCAAAACGGAACAGTACCTCATCTCCCTGGCAGTGTCCGTAGGTATCGTTGATGCTTTTAAAATTGTCTACATCAAAGACGAACATGGCATTGTGCGTACAGGGGCTCTGCTGCATCAGCCGGCTCTGTATGAGCTGTCTGCCGGCGGCTGCATTGTAGACTCCCGTGTGGCCGTCCATATTTGCCAGATGCTGCAGCTTCAGCCTGTGCTGCACCTCGCTGTCAATATCCTGAAAAAAACCCACTGCCTGCATATTTCCGGCATCGTCCAAATAAGAGGTAAAAACCGCCCGGTACCACCGGTAATCCCGACAGGCGCCAAGCCTGGAGAGAAGCTCCGCCGACAGTGTGCATTCCTGGGATTCCAGCGAGCGGAAAACATGGGAAAGCGACGGCAGATAATCAGGATGCAGGATGCCCGACTGAACAAGCCCCTGCGCCCCGTTATGTATGACAGGCGGCAGGCCGAAGCGCTGCGCGCATTCCGTTTCCGGATATAGATCCTTTGCCTGTGTATCGTATTCCCATATTATATCTGCAAAATTCTGCAGAAGGATTTCCAGCTTCTGTGGGTTTTTCGTCCATTCCCGGCTCATTTGTCTGTACCCACCGCCTTTCTTGTTATTTCTGGCACTATACATGGCACGTACATATCATAATGTTATCATTGACGCAAGCGGCAGACAACGCGTTACAGAACGTATTTTTATGACAAAACAGGACAGGAAAGGACAGAGTGTGTTAAAATAAGAAGGCCATAAAGGAAAAGATAAAAAGGAGTGTAAATAAAAATGACATATATTTTTTTAACTGTGGGGATATTGTGCCTGCTTTACTGTGCGGGAATTCTGATATCAGGAGTTTTCGGTTCCTGGTTTTTCCTGATCTGGGGAGCGGCCGGTGCGGGCTTTATGGCACTGGCCTGGATGTGGAAAAATAATATAATAAGCCGTCTTCCGGCAGCGATAAAGCTGCTGCTTGTAATCGTGCTGGCGGCCGGAATTCTGGTGTTCCTTTTTATTGAAGGCCTGATTATCAGCAGGTTTCACAGCAAGGGGGAGCCGGGGCTGGATTATCTGATTGTCCTCGGGGCGCAGATGCGGGACAGCGGCCCGAGCAAAGCGCTTGCGCTGCGGCTGGATACGGCGGTGACCTACCTGGAAGAAAATGAAGCTACGCTTGTGGTGGTTTCAGGAGGGAAGGGAAGCAATGAGCCGGTGAGCGAGGCGCAGGGAATGTTTGATTACCTTGTTGCGAAAGGAATTGCGCCGGAACGGATTGTGATGGAGGACAAGTCCACGAATACCAAGGAAAATCTGGAATTCTCCCAAAAACTGATTCCCGAAGCAGCCAGCGTGGGGATTGTTACGAATAATTTCCATGTCTACCGGGGAACACGGCTTGCGGTTAAGCAGGGCTTTCGTACCGTATGCGGACTGGCGGCGCCTTCAGATATTCCTATGCAGGCGAACAACATGGTCAGGGAATTTTTTGGCGTAATGAAGGACCTTCTCTATGGTAATATGACGCTGTGACAGGTCAAAAACCCTGTAAATACAGGCATTTTGGGCGGTTGACTTATACACGGATAAATAATATAATAAATAATAGTTTTTTAGGGAAAAATGACCAGAAGGAAAAAGTCTTTCCGGAAAAGACATAAAGGGCAGGGACAATTCGGCAGCCCAGTAAAAGAAAGGCCGGTTTGCGGCGGAAAGAGGACAGAATGAAAAAGCTGGAAGAATATGTGAGATGTATTCCGGATTTCCCGGAGGAAGGGGTCATGTTCAGGGATGTGACCAGCGTTCTGCAGGATGCAGACGGCCTGCACCTGGCGATTGACACCATGCAGGAGTTAGTTAAGGATCTGGATTTTGATATTGTGGTGGGGCCGGAATCCAGAGGCTTTATCTTCGGGACCCCTATAGCCTATAATAATCATAAGCCCTTTGTGCTCATCAGAAAGAAAGGGAAGCTCCCCTGTGAGACGGTTTCCATGGAATATGAGCTGGAATATGGCACTGCAGTGATCGAGATACATAAGGATGCGATACTGCCCGGCCAGAAGATTCTGATTGTGGATGATCTGATTGCGACAGGAGGCACCACGGAGGCAATGATCCGCCTGGTGGAATCCCTGGGCGGCGAAGTGGTCGGAGTAGTGGTACTTATGGAGCTTGCAGGGCTTAAGGGCAGGGAAAAGCTGAAGGGCTACCGACTGGAGTCCGCAATCTGCTATGAAGGAAAATAATAGAACAGGATTTAACAGGTGAAGACCTTGTACATCAGGGTTTTTGGCTATAACAATAAAAAGTGGCGCCGGTGATGATATGAGTATGACGGAAGAAAAGACAACGGATAGAATGCAGACCGGACTTCAGAAAGAAGCAGCGGTGCAGCCGGAAGAAAAAAGCAAAATCGTATACGAGGGCGGCGGAAATCTTGCCCGGCAGCAGAAGAAAGGAAAAAGCCTGGTGCTGGATGATGGACGGATTGAGGCCATGAAGGAATATTTAAGTCCTGAGGAGCTTTATCAGGACCTTATTTCCCGTGTGCGCAGATACCACCCGTCAGATGATATTTCTATGATCGAGAAAGCGTATAAAATTGCCTATGCCGCCCACGAAGGGCAGGTGCGTAAGTCCGGCGAGCCTTATATCATCCATCCTCTCTGCGTGGCCATTATCCTGGCGGATCTGGAGCTGGATAAGGAAACGATAGAAGCAGGCCTTCTTCATGACGTGGTGGAAGACACGATCATGACCGAAGAGGAAATCGAAAAGGAATTCGGCCCTGATGTGGCCCTTCTGGTGGACGGCGTAACAAAGCTCCAGCAGATTAACTTCCCCAGTGATAAGGGGAACGGGGACAATAAAACCGCGGATCAGCAGGAAATGCAGGCAGAGAACCTCCGTAAAATGTTCCTTGCCATGGCAAAGGACATCCGCGTCATTATGATAAAGCTTGCCGACAGGCTCCATAATATGCGTACCCTGAAGTACCAGCCTCCGGCGAAGCAGCAGAAGATAGCCAGGGAAACCATGGAAATCTATGCGCCCATCGCACAGCGCCTGGGCATTTCCAAAATCAAGGTGGAGCTTGACGACCTTTCCCTGAAATATCTGGAGCCGGATGTATACTATGACCTGGTGGATAAAATTGCAGTACGCAGAAGCGAAAGGGAAGAGTACATCCAGCAGATTGTGGACGAAGTGACCGAACACATGAAAAATGCGGGAATCAAATCCCAGATAGACGGCCGTGTCAAGCATTTCTTCAGCATCTATAAGAAAATGAAGAACCAGAGCAAGACACTGGATCAGATTTATGATCTGTTTGCCGTGAGAATTATTGTGGATTCTGTAAAAGACTGCTATGCGGCGCTCGGCGTCATCCATGAAATGTATAAGCCCATTCCGGGGCGTTTCAAGGACTACATCGCCATGCCCAAGCCCAACATGTACCAGTCACTGCACACCACGGTTATCGGCTCTTCGGGACAGCCCTTCGAAATTCAGATACGTACCATGGAAATGCATAAGGCGGCGGAATACGGCATTGCCGCCCACTGGAAATATAAGGAAGCCTCCGATGGCAAGAAGGTGGCGGCCCAGGAGGAAGAAAAGCTTGCATGGCTGCGCCAGATCCTGGAATGGCAGCGAGATATGTCGGACAATAAGGAATTTATGAATCTGCTCAAGAGCGATTTGGATCTGTTTTCCGACAGTGTATACTGCTTTACGCCCACAGGCGATGTGAAAACGCTTCCCGCGGGCAGCACGCCCATTGATTTTGCCTATAGCGTACACACGGCGGTGGGCAATAAGATGATTGGCGCCAGGGTAAACGGCAAGCTTGTGACCATAGATTATGAGATCCAGAACGGCGACCGTATCGAGATACTTACTTCCCAGAATTCCAAGGGACCCAGCCGCGACTGGCTGAACCTGGTCAAGAGCACTCAGGCGAAAAACAAGATCAACCAGTGGTTCAAGAACGAATTTAAAGAGGAAAACATCGTCAAGGGCAAGGAAATGCTGCTTGCCTACTGCAAGGCAAAGAGCATTAATATTTCCGAAATCATGAAGCCTCCCTACATGGAGGCGCAGATGAAAAAGTACGGCTTCAAGGACTGGGAATCCCTGCTGGCAGCCGTAGGGCACGGCGGCCTGAAGGAAGGCCAGATTCTGAACCGCATGCAGGAGCTGTATGATAAGGATCATCCCAAGGTATTAAGCAACGAAGAGGTTCTGGCCAATGTGGCTGAAAATGCCCAGGCCAGGCAGATGCTGCCACGCGCCAAGAGTAAAAACGGCATTGTGGTCAAGGGCATCCATGATGTGGCGGTCCGTTTTTCCAAATGCTGTTCGCCGGTTCCCGGAGACGAGATCATCGGCTTTGTTACAAGAGGAAGAGGAATTTCCATCCACAGGACGGACTGTGTGAATGTGATCAACCTGCCGGAGTCTGAGCGCGCCAGGCTGATTGATGCGGAATGGGAGGCTTCCCAGGAAAACCGTACAGATGAAAAATATCTGGCGGAAATCAATATTTACGCCAATAACCGGAGCGGACTCCTGGCCGACATTTCCAGGGCGCTCACGGAAAAGAACATCGATATTCTCGCCATGAATACACGTACCAACAAGCAGGGAATGGCAACTCTGTCTGCCTCCTTTGAGATAGCAAGCAGAGATGAATTAATCCGCATCATTGATAAAATAAGGACCATTGACAGTGTTATCGATATAGAAAGAAGTTAAATATATGGCAAAATTAAAAATTGGGCGCATGGTGCTGAGCATGTGCCAGACGAACTGCTATTTTGTTTCCCCGGAAAATCAGAAGGAAGTGGTCCTCATTGATCCTGCGGATCAGGGCGGTCAGATCTATGAAGCGCTGAAAAGCAAAGGTCTGCAGGTGGCTGCTATCCTCCTGACCCACGGCCACTTTGACCATATCTGGGGCGCAAATGAACTGCGCAGGCTTTCCGGCGCGCCGATCTATGCATATGAAGAGGAAAAGGAGGTCTGCGAGGACGCTTCGAAAAACGTCTCCGATCAGGCCGGCCGCCCGGAAACCGTGGCGGCGGATAATTATCTGAAGGACGGCGCGCAGCTGGATCTTGCTGGTATGCATTTCCAGCTGATAGCAACTCCCGGCCACACCAAGGGCAGCTGCTGCTATTACATGGAAAAGGAAAAAGTCCTTTTTGCGGGAGACACTCTTTTTGAAGGCTCCGTGGGACGGACCGACTTCCCCACAGGAAGCATGGGACGTCTGGTTCACTCCATCAAGGAACGCCTGCTGGTGCTTCCTGAGGACACCATCGTATATCCCGGACACGGCGATGAAACTACAATCGCGGACGAGAAGAAGTATAATCCTTACTGCCAGTAATCGCTTCAATAATAAAATAAACGGAGATGTCTATGCATTATTTTAGGCAGGGACATCAGCAAAGACCAATCGGCCGGAAGGCTGGATTGGTTTTACTAATCTTGGAAAGGGTCGGACAACATGCTTGCAGTCAGACTGAACAAACCGCAATTTGAATACGACATCCATTCCATCGTCAAAGCTTTTTATCCGGCGGAGACGGTGAAGGTGTTTGAAGAAGGAACAAAAGATTTTGAATCGGACGGGGATAACCCATCCATAGCCATATGGTTTGAAGAAAGGGCTATCCGGGTAAATTTATCCGGTACGGAGCATGAGGCTGTCCTGAGCAGGCCGGAGGAACGCCCGGTTGTGAAGAATGAGCTGAAACAGCTTCTTTACCGCGTACTTTCCGACCATACGGGAAAAGAGCTTCCCTGGGGCACGCTGACCGGTATCCGCCCTACTAAGATAGCCATGCAGTTCCTGGAGGAAAATGCGCCGGGGACGCAGAATCCCATGACGGAGGCAGATATCCTATCCTACATGCAGGAAACCTACTATTGCAGCGAGGAAAAAGCCCTGCTGGCCATAGACATAGCAAAGAGAGAAAAGCGCATTCTGGCGGATATCCATTACGAAAAAGGCTACAGCCTTTATATAGGCATTCCGTTCTGCCCCACCACCTGCCTTTACTGCTCCTTCACCTCCTTCCCCATTTTTTCCTGGAAGGACAGAGTGGGAGAGTATCTGACAGCGTTGGAAAAAGAGATTGATTTCGTCAGGGAAGCCTGCCAGGATAAAATCCTGGACAGCGTATATATCGGCGGAGGCACCCCCACCACGCTGGAGCCGGAGGAGCTGAGAAGACTGCTGTCAAAAGTGAGAGCTTCCTTTGATTTTTCCCAGGTAAAGGAGTTTACTGTGGAGGCCGGACGCGCCGACAGCATCACAAGGGACAAGCTGAGGGTTTTAAAGGAGTTCGGCGTGACACGCATTTCCGTCAACCCCCAGACCATGAATCAGGAAACTCTTAACATAATCGGCCGCCGCCATACGGTGGAGCAGGTGGAGGAAGCCTTCCGGCTGGCCAGGGAAGAAGGCTTTACCAATATCAACATGGATCTCATCCTGGGGCTTCCCGGAGAAACAAAGGAGCATGTGGAGCGGACCATGGAGGCGGTAACCAGGCTCTGCCCTGACAGCCTGACAGTCCACTCCCTCGCCATAAAACGTGCCTCAAGACTCAGCCTGTGGATAGAAGAAAATGGCATTGAGACCCTTCATAATACGGACGAAACCATGGAGATAGCAGCGGAGGGCGCCGCCCGTATGAACATGAAGCCCTATTATCTCTACCGCCAGAAGAACATGTCCGGCAATTTTGAAAATGTAGGCTATGCCACCGAGGGCAACTATGGTATTTACAACATCCTCATCATGGAGGAAAAACAGACCATCATGGCCCTGGGCGCCGGCACAATTTCCAAAGCCGTATATCCCGACGGCCGCATCGAACGCTGCGATAACGTGAAGGACGTAGCCCTCTACATCGAAAAAATTGATGAAATGATAGACCGAAAACGAAAACTCCTCGGCGGCTGATATGTAACTGCTCAGGTTCACCAAAGCTTCAGCCTCCGGGTGGATTTCCAATTCCTCTTGAAAAGAAAAGGAAAAAAGTGTAGAATCAAAATGCTGTCTGGCAGGTTAGCGCACCAGCTGCGCGAACCGTAAAAAATGTAGGGCAGGACAGCAAAAATCCATCGCCGAAGGCGATTTTCATGGATTTTTGCATAACTGAGAACGAAGTGAACAGTTAGAATCAAAATGCTGTCCGGCAGGTTAGCGCACTTGCTGCGCGAACCGTAAAATGGCAGCAACAGAATGGACAGCCGCGGCAGGCGGCGGGAAAGGAATACAGGAAAATGGCTTTAAGTAAAAAACCGGTAACTGGCATGAAAGACATTCTGCCGGCTGAAATGCAGCTGAGAGATTATGTAATCAGCGTAATAAAGGATACTTATGGTAAATTCGGATTTACCTCCATCGAGACGCCCTGTGTGGAAAATATTGCAAACCTGACAAACAAGCAGGGTGGAGACAATGAAAAACTGATTTTCAAGATTATGAAACGGGGAGAGAAACTGAACCTGGAAAATGCAAAGGAAGAAGCTGATCTGGTTGACGGCGGCCTGCGCTACGACCTGACGGTGCCGCTGGTCCGTTTCTATTCCAATAATGCCAGTCAGCTGCCCACGCCCTTCAAGGCCTTGCAGATGGGGAATGTATGGCGTGCGGACAGGCCTCAGAGAGGACGCTACCGTCAGTTTATGCAGTGTGACATAGATATCCTGGGAGAGCCCTCCAACCTGGCTGAAATCGAACTGATTCTTGCTACCACAACCACACTGGGAAAACTGGGCTTCCGCAATTTCCAGATCCGCATCAATGAACGCAGAATCCTGAAGGCTATGGCGGCATACAGCGGCTTCCCGGAGGAAAGCTTCGACACGGTATTCATTATTCTGGATAAAATGGATAAAATCGGCCTTGACGGCGTAGCGGCGGAACTGAAGGAATGCGGCTTCTCAGAGGAAAGCATAAATAAATACCTGGATTTGTTCCGCGGCCTGGAAACAGCGCAGGACGGCCTGGGATATCTTGCCGGAAAGCTGGAGGGCGTACTGGAAGCGGAAGTTGTAAACAACCTGCGTGAAATTTCGGACAGCGTGAGTGCTACCAAGGCAGCGGATTTTGAAATGGTATTCGATCCTACGCTGGTAAGAGGCATGTCCTATTACACAGGGACTATTTTTGAAATCGCAATCCCTGAATTCGGCGGAAGCTGCGGAGGCGGCGGACGCTATGATAAAATGGTTGGTAAATTTACGGGCAGCGATGTGCCGGCCTGCGGATTTTCTATCGGTTTTGAACGCATCATCCTTCTGATGATGGAAAATGGTTTCCAGATTCCGGGCAAACCGAAGAAAATCGCTTACCTTATTGAAAAGGGTGTTGCGGGAGAAGAATTGTGCAGAGTCATTGCCGAGGCGCAGTCGCAGAGGGCGGACGGCATGCAGGTGCTGATTGCCAGAATGAATAAAAATAAAAAGTTCCAGAAGGAACAGCTGATGAAAGAAGGCTGGGAAGAATTCAAAGAGTTCTACCGGGAGCCTTTAAAGTAAATATCGGCAGCTGTGAAGGTACGGGACAGTTATAATATTTGAGACAGAAAAAACAAAGGAGGCACATCATGTCTGAGTCAATGAAGGGGCTGAAAAGAACCCACAGATGCGGCGAATTATCCGTTGCCAATGTGGGAGAAACCGTAACCGTTATGGGTTGGGTTGCCAAGCAGAGAAATAAAGGCGGTATCATTTTTGTGGATTTAAGGGATCGTTCCGGGATACTGCAGGTTATATTTGAAGAAAGCGACGCGGGCGCAGAGGGCTTTGCCAAGGCGGAAAAGCTGCGCAGTGAATATGTGGTTGCCGTTGTGGGAAAAGTAGAAAAGAGAGCCGGCGCTGTCAATGAAAACCTGGCTACCGGAGAAATCGAGGTCAGGGCGTCCCAGGTACGTATTTTATCTGAAGCGCTTACGCCTCCCTTCCCCATAGAAGAGGACTCCAAAACCAAGGAAGAGCTTCGCCTGAAATACCGTTACCTGGATTTGAGAAGACCTGATCTGCAGAGCAAAATCATATTGAGAAGCAAGATCACCATGGCGATCCGGGAGTTTATGTCTAAGGAAGGCTTCCTGGAAATTGAAACCCCCATGCTCACCAAATCCACACCGGAAGGGGCAAGGGATTATCTGGTGCCCAGCCGTGTGCATCCCGGGAATTTTTATGCGCTTCCCCAGTCCCCTCAGATTTTCAAGCAGTTACTGATGTGTTCAGGCTATGACCGGTATTTCCAGATCGCAAGATGCTTCCGTGATGAGGATCTGCGTGCGGACAGACAGCCCGAATTCACACAGGTGGATATGGAACTGTCCTTTGTGGATGTGGACGATGTGATTGCAGTGAATGAAAAGCTGCTGAAATATATCTGTAAGGAAGCAATCGGCCTTGAGGTGGAGCTTCCAATCCAGCGTATGACCTGGCAGGAGGCCATGGATCGTTTTGGATCCGATAAACCGGATACCCGTTTTGGAATGGAGCTGACGGATGTTTCCTCCGTAGTAGCGGGCTGCGGTTTCGGTGTATTTACCTCCGCATTGGAAAACGGCGGATCCGTCCGGGGCATCAATGCCAAAGGACAGGCGGAAATGCCCAGAAAGAAAATTGATGCGCTGGTGGACTTTGCCAAAGGCTATGGCGCCAGGGGCCTTGCATATCTGTGCGTGCTGCCTGACGGAAGCTATAAATCTTCTTTTGCAAAATTCATGACCGAGGATCAGCTCAAAGCGCTGGTAGAAGCAATGAGCGGTGAACCGGGAGATCTGCTGCTGTTTGCCGCAGACAAGAATACGGTTGTCTGGAACGTGCTGGGCGGCCTGCGTCTTGAGCTGGCAAAGCAGATGAACCTGATTGACAACAGCAAATTCAACTTCCTCTGGATTACGGAATTCCCTCTTTTTGAGTGGAGCGAGGAAGAAAACCGTTACATGGCAATGCACCATCCTTTTACCATGCCGATGGAAGAGGATCTGCATATGCTGGAGACTGATCCGGGCAAGGTGCGTGCAAAGGCCTATGATATCGTGCTCAACGGTACGGAGCTGGGCGGCGGAAGCGTCAGGATTTCTGACGACGGGATTCAGGAGAGGATGTTTGAAGCCCTTGGATTTACAAAGGAAAGCGCTTATGAACGTTTCGGTTTCCTGCTTGATGCTTTCAAATACGGAGTGCCGCCGCATGCAGGACTGGCTTATGGCCTGGACCGTCTTGTCATGCTGCTTACCGGTGCGGACAGCATCCGCGAAGTAATCGCATTCCCCAAGGTAAAGGACGCCTCCTGTCTGATGACGGACGCTCCCAATGTGGTGGATTTAAAGCAGCTGGATGAATTGGGAATTTCCATCAATCCTACAGAAGAAAAAGAATAAGAGACAGAAACGTAACTGTGAAGGGACTGAACAGTTACACGGAAATATAAACAGCCGGTGGGGGATTTTTACCTGAACCGGCTGTTTTCACTAAAATCATATCCCAAGGAGTGTGCCTATGGCGGAAAAAGAGAAGCTGAGACAGGAGTTCCTGGACGAACTGCAGAATAGGCTGGTAAGGGCATCGTGTACGGATGAAATTTATGCTCTTCTGGCAGAGGCTGCCGCCTGGCTGACGGCAAGTGAAGGGCTGTCTTTTTTTATACGCCGCGAAGACTGCTTTGAGCAGGTATGCCGTCTGGGGAAATTCCCGGAAATGGAAGGTGTAACACAGGCAGAACTCTTTGGAGGGGAGCATCCTGTTTCCTTTGAGACTGTTATGATTGGAAAGGTATGTCTGCAGGAGAAGGAAGACGGGATTTTTATGATTTTCCGTCCAAAGCCGGAGCTTATGACGGCGCAAAACAGGGAATGCCTGCAGTTAATCTGCGGTATGGGAGCGCTGGTGCAAAAAGAGCTTTGGATTCGCGGAAAGGCGCACAGGGATGCGATGACGGATGAAATAACCGGCGCGCTGAACCGCAGCTGCCTTTTACAGCGGCTGCAGGAGGACATGGGTACCAAAATCGGAAACGCCGCGCTCATTGATATTAATGTGGACGGTTTCAAGCTGTATAACGAAATGTACGGATATATGAACAGCGATGCGCTTCTGAAATTCGTGGCGGATGCAATTCGCAGGGAAAAGACTGGACAGGGAGAAATTTACCGTTTTGGAGCGGATGAGTTCCTTTTGCTTGAGCCGGATATGACGGAGGAGCAGGCGTTTGATACGGCAGAGCGGATTCGCAGGCGGATCAGGGACAGCAGCCGGGAAAAGAAAGATCTGCTCCATCAGTTGACGGTAAGCTGCGGAATCGTAATTTATCCGGAATATGTGGAGGATAAGGAGGAGCTTCTGGGCTGCTGTGTCCGCGCTGCCTATTATGCGAAAACGAGGGGAAAGGATCAGACCGCCCTGTGGCGAAAAGAGGACCGTCCCAGGGAACGTTCCGGCTATTACCGGACTTCCTTTGAGCGGATTGCCCCTACTATTTACGCGCTGATGGCTGCGGTTGACGCAAAGGATCAGATTACCTTCCGCCATTCCCTCAAGGTTTCAGAGTACGCCACCCTTCTTGCCCAGGCGCTTGAACTGAAGGAGGAAGAGGTGGAAATCATCCGGGAAGCAGGCTTGCTTCATGATATTGGAAAAATTGGAATCCCGGAAAGCATTCTGAAAAAACAGGGCAGGCTGACGGAAGCGGAATACATGGTAATGAAGGAACATGTGGAAAATGCGGTGGAGATGATACGATATCTGCCGGATATGAACTATGTGCTTCCGACGGTGGTGGGGCATCATGAAAGATACGACGGAAAAGGTTATCCGGCAGGACTGGCGGGTGAAGCGATTCCCCTGGGAGCCCGCTGCCTTGCATTGGCCGACAGTTTTGATACGATGACGGCAAGACGGCCTTATAAAGAACCGATGCAGATTTCCTATGCGGTAAAGGAACTGGAAAAAGGGAAAAATACCCAGTTTGATCCGTATCTGACAGATGTGTTCCTGCGATTGATTGAAGAAGGAGAGATTCAGGTATGGGGCCGTGGGGATGACTGAAGGCCGGCGGCGGAAAAAAGAAATCTTCCATAGTTATCAAAAAGCACCTGCTTTTGCATAATAACAGGCAAAGGCAGGTGCTTTCGGCATTTCCGGATTTGTTCGGTATTAAAGCCAAAACGTAACGGTTCAGGCCGGCGGGAATATTAATCAGAATATATGGTGGTGCTGTTGATAAATATTTCATAATCATCATAGCTTAAATCATTATAATTTACGTCATATGGAGACGAAAACTCCACAGTTGCCGATTTTCCCATATCCGAGATGAATTCATAGGCGCTGCCGACTGCGGCGCCGTCTTTAAAATAAACGCACATCAGCTCCACGGAGTCGAAGGTTTTTCCGGTGGGATTCTTGATGGAAGCGATCACGCCGCCCTGAAGCCCCTGATTTGATTTTATCTGAAAATCCTTCCCGTAGTTCGGCGTATAATATTGGGGATCGGTTTTTCTTGCAATCGTATCCACCTCATAGCGGCTGTAGGGGATATCATTGTAATCTTTATCATAGGGAAGCGTTACCTCTACGGCAGCTTTCCCTCCTGCCGGACAGCTCCAGATATAATTGTTCCGCAGGAAAAGCAGGTTATCATTTTCATCATAATAAGTAACGGTAATTTCCAGCTGTATGTCCTGCGTATTTTTGTTTTCATAAATCAGTATCAGGTTCCGGGAGGCGGCATAGTCCTGCTGGACGATATTTTCCATCAATTCGCTGCTGGCAGCCTTTTCCTCCGCTGTGGGCAGATACCTGTCCGCATCCTTAATCCCGCGGACAGAGGCGTCTTTATCCATAGCCATTACATAATAAAAGAGGAAGGTAAGCAGGATGGAAAGTACAGCCACAATCATCCCTGCAACAGGAAGCCCTTTTTTCTTATTGTTTTGGATGAGAGCGATGATGCCCAGGATGACCGCCAGTACATCCAGCGCGATTCCCACAAAAAATATGCCGCTGAGAAAGCCGAGGATAGCCAATACAAGGCAGGCGATAGCCAGCCCGCTGTTTTTCCGGGAATCGTATACGTCTCCTGAGGCCTGGCCATAAGGCATGTTGGGCTGCCCTGCGCCCTGGTAGGGCGGGGGAAAGCCATAGCCGCCTGCTCCTGCTGCGCCCTGGCCGGTATAATAGGGGCCGGAGGCCTGGGAATTGTAATATTGGGGCGGCACGTCTGAGCCTGCTCCTGGCTGCCTATTGGGATTCTGCCAGGGCTGTCCGTTCAGATTTACTTCCGGCTGCCCGGAGCCGTTTTGGCCGCCATAAGGATAACCGCCGTTATTTCCATTTTCAAAAGGGCCGAAGCCCTGGTTATTTTCATTGTTATACATATGTATTTCCTCATTTTTACACAGAATCTGTTACTAATTATAAAGCAAATGCCGTTTTTTGGGAATAGGGGAAACAATTTTAAAGAAAACTTCATTTTTTATTAAATATTAACTCCAATAGATCTGCTATACTTTTATAGATAATTCAGAAAAAATGTCAACAAAGGATGAACAGTCATGGCGAATCGAGGGGGACAGACAGGAAGACGGAACAGACATTATGGAGACAGTGTGGGCAATATGGCTGTCAGGAATCTCCAGTTTATTGACATATCCAATATGGAAGAAGAACCGGAATACAGAGCGTCACGCAAGGCGTCAGATGCGCGCAGGCGCGTCGGAGAAGAAGATATGCCGTACAGACGAAAAGTGGAAGAATATCCGTCAGACAGGCGTATAAAAAGAGAGAACCAGGGGCGCAGGCGGGCAAGTGCGGCGGCCATAGCGCGCAGGAGAAGACGGAAACGGCAGCGGTTACTGGCCGGAGCATTTCTTGTGGCCGGCGTTATTGTTGTGGGGGGATTGCTGGGAACGCTTCTGTGGAAAGTGGTGGGCCGCTTTCGGGATGCGGACGTGCTTTCCGGGAACGCCAGGGAGGAACGGGAGCTGATCCGGGAAAATGATACGAAAAAACCGCTGATTAAAGAAGAATTTCTCACAGTGAATCCTTATTCCCGGCCGGCGGAGCCGCTCACTGAGGTGAGGAATATTTTTATCCACTATACGGCCAATAAGGACACCTCGGCGGAACAGAACAGAAGCTATTTTGAAAACCTGGGGATTACAGGGGAGCGTTCGGCCAGCGCGCATTTTGTGATCGGCTATGAGGGCGAGATTATCCAGTGCCTGCCCCTGGGTGAAATCGCCTATGCGGTAAAGACAAGAAACTATGATTCCATATCCATCGAATGCTGTTTTGTGGATGAGAACGGGAAATTTACGGACGCCACCTACCAGTCTCTGCTGCAGCTGACGGCGTGGCTGCTGCGTGAATATAAGCTTACGCCGAACGATGTGCTCCGTCACTATGATGTGGGCGGGAAAAAATGTCCGCTGTATTTTGTGGAGCATGAGGACAGCTGGGAACAGTTCAGGCAGGATTTGACAGATTACATTATGGAGGAGTAGAATATAGCGGTAAAACGAAAATATTTACCGGAGGATTATTATGCTCGCATACAAATTTGATACACAGCTTTTAATTGAAGGAGAGGATCTGTCAGAGGACGCCGTTACGGAGTACATCACTGAAAATATCGAGGGTGACTGCCTGCTAGCCGTTGGGGATGAGGAACTGATTAAAATTCATTTTCATACCAATACACCCTGGAAGGTCCTGGAATACTGCGCTTCCTTAGGCGATATCCATGATGTGGTGGTGGAAAATATGGAGCGTCAGGCTAATGGGCTTCAGGGATAATACAGTTTTGCTCAGTGACCTCTGTTTATGGCAGCTTCCGTAAACAGGGGTTTTTGTTTCCCGGGTGGGAAGGAAGGGCTTTGATGTAAAAGGAGGCCGTACAGGCAGGGCATGATTCAGCCAAAAAAGGGGGATGGACATGAGCGACAGGAAATACAAAAGAAGACGTGGAAAACGGAGGACGAAGGATACGCTGCTGATGGTCCTGCCGGTTATTCTGGCGGTGCTGGCAGTTGCCGCTGCGGTTTTTCTGATTCTGAAATTTACCACAGGCGGGAAAAAGCAGGAGACGGGGACGTTCACGGAAAGCGTCACAGAAGGTGAGAGGGAGCCGGAGAGCACGGCGCCCGCGGAAAGCATTCCGGAAAGTGGCCCGGACGGCACGGAAGAAATGCAGGAAACAGTGCAGGAAACGGCTTCCGGACAGGCGGAGGATATGGGCCGGGAACCGGCTGCACAGCCTGCCGTAGCGGCCGAGGTGGGAAGCATGGAGGATAAGGAGGACCCTCAGAAGTCTTCGAATGCTTCCGGACAGGGGAACGGAGCGGCAGTAAGCATCAATACGGATACCATGTCCGCAGCCGCAGGAGAAACCGCAGAGGCAACGCTTGGGATCGACGTTTCCAAATACCAGGGCGGTAATATCAACTGGACGAAGGTGAAGGAGGCGGGAATCGATTTTGTAATGGTGCGCGTGGGCTATCGTACGAAGGCCACGGGGATTATTTATGAGGATCCCACGGCCCGCTATAATATGCAGGAGGCCCAGAAAAACGGCATTAAAGTGGGCGCATATTTCTTTTCTTCAGCCATTACGGAGCAGGAAGCCAGGGAAGAGGCCTCCTGGGTGGTGAATTTTATTGCAAAATATAAAATCACCTATCCGGTGGCTTATAACTGTGAGGATTTTTCATCGCCGGACAGCAGGCAGTACGGCCTGGACAAGTCGGTGCGCACGGGTATCGCGGCCGCCTTCCTTGATACGGTGCAGGCTTCGGGATATACGCCCATGTTTTACGCCTCAAGAAATGAAATGGAAGGCAGTAAGGAATGGGATATGAATGCATTGGGAAACAAATATAAAATATGGGTGTCCCAGTATCCTGAGAAACCTTTTCCGGAAACGCCGGCTTCCGCATATTCGGGTACGCATGCCATGTGGCAGTATACCAGCCAGGGCCAAGTGGCGGGCATCAGCAAAAAGGTGGATGTGAATGTGGCGTATTTTGGCTACAGCAGGGAGGCGGAAGCGAAGGATCCCACGCCGGCGCAGGAGGTAGGAGCCAATCCTGAGGTGGGTATTAATTTCACGGAAGTAAACGAGACGGTAACGGCCAAGATAGAGACCAACCTGCGCACTGCGCCCACTACGGCGGAAGGTTCACAGGTGGTGGCCAGGCTGGTTAACGGACAGACGGCGACACGTACCGGCATAGGCAGCAACGGCTGGTCACGTCTGGAATACAATGGGCAGAAGGTATATGCGGTAAGCAGCTTCCTTACGGCGGATTTGGGCTATCAGGCGCCTTCTGAAGCGCAGACGCCCGTACAGACCGGGCCGGCCTACGAACCGGTGAATGAAACCGTGACAGCCAAGGATACCACCAATCTGCGCACAGCCCCCGGTACGGACAATCCGGATACCATTGCGGCAACCATCCATTACGGAGATACGGTAACACGGGTGGGCATCGGCAGCAACGGCTGGTCGCAGATCAGCTATAACGGACAGATTCTCTATGCGGTAAGCAGCTATCTGACCACGGATTTAAACTATAAATCAAACAGTACCCCTACCCCGGAGAATCCGGAGGCGGGAATTACCTTTACCCCGGTAAATGATGTGGTTACTGCGAAGAGTGAAACCAATCTGCGCTCGGTGCCAAGCACCGACAGCCCGGATACGATAGTGGGCGTGCTTCATAACGGAGAGGCGGCGGCCCGTACCGGTATCGGCAGCAATGGCTGGTCCAGGCTGACCGTAGGCGGACAGACCGTTTATGCCGTCACCAATTACCTGACTGCGGCACAGTAGCATGGAAAAGCTTTTCCTGTGGAAATCCCCTGCAGGTTGTGATAGAATGGACGGCATGGGGGATTAAGGAAATGGACACCTTTGTTGTTTTGCAGCAGATGCTGATACTTCTTGCAATGATGGCCATCGGCTATTACAGCTATAGAAAAGAATGGATTGACAGAAATGCCTATGGCAAACTGTCGAAAATTGTGGTAAATATACTGAATCCGCTGATTATCATCAATGGAGTGCTGGGAAGAAGCGGCGGGGAGAACGGAGAAAAGGTTTTTATAAACCTGCTGCTTATCCTCCTGTATTTTATCATCCTGATTGCGGTCAGCTTTCTGGTGGTGCGCCTGCTGCGCGTGAAGCCCTCCCAGAACCATCTGTACCGTATGATGACTGTTTTTTCCAATGTGGGATTTATGGCAATTCCTCTTGTTTCCAGTGTTTATGGCGAGGAATGTGTTTTTTATGTATCTTTTTATATCCTGATTTATAATATTTTGCTTTATACGTATGGGATCCATTTGATTTCGGGCGGGAAAAAGGAAAAGACCGATTTTAAAAAACTGATGAATCCCGGCGTGGCCGCCTGCCTGGTATCCGTTGTGGTTTTTGCGGGGAACATACCGGCGGCGGAGAGCGTGAAAAGCTTCACAGGCTACATGGGCAATGCGGCCATTCCCATGTCCATGATGCTGATTGGGGCGTCTATCGCCCAGGCAAACCTGAAGGAGCTTCTGGGAGAGGCGAAAATATATGCTTTTCTGGCAATCAAGCTGCTTATTATTCCCATGACGGCAGCGCTGGTCATCAGGAATTTTGCGCTGCCTGCGGAGCTGGCGGGAATTTTCGTGTTCATGCTTGGAATGCCGGTGGGCAGCATCGTGGTGCCGCTGGCGGCGGAATACGGGGCGGATGAAACCTGCTGTACCAGGGGAACGGTGTTGAGTACGCTTTTCAGTATCGTTACAATACCGCTGGTATCGCTGTTTCTGTAGTGTATTTGACAGCTGCGGGCCTGTGTTGCAGGCCTGCGGCCGGGAAAAAGGAGGAGGTGCCTTATGAAATGGATACCCGGAGCGGGCAGGGCTGAAGATGAGCAGCTGGCGGCGGACTATGAGAAAAGCACGGTTCAGGGGAAATTCCATCTGGGAGAGACTTATCTGTTCCGAAAAAAGGCTTTGGGCGTCTGGTATCTGGCGTGGCGGGAAATCTTATGGGCCTACAGGCAGGTAGAGGATGTGCAGAGCAGGCTTTGCTGCGGCACCACCAATTATGAGGTGGAGCATCTGATCCTTGTGACAGAGGGTGGCAGACGGACGGACATCCGCCTGGAGGAAAAACAGGATGCCGAGACGGTTCTTGCCTGGCTTGCCCGCAGGAACCCGGCTGCGGATATCGGGTTTTCTCCTGAGAAAAAGGAAAAATATAAAAATTAAAAAAATACTGTGAAGCTCCTGAAATATGGTAGAGCTTCACAGTATTTTTTTCTGTGGCAGCGAGTCGGGTAGTTACGCGGGGCATCCTGCCGGCTGCTGCAGCGAGGGTCTGATAACCGACAGACCGTTACGGGAAATTGGACTTTGGGAAAGGGAGGCTACCAGCTCCAGAGTGTTCCTGCGATGCCGTCGGCAATCGCTCTGGCTATGGCGTCAAATTCCCGATCAAAAAGCTCGTTGTCCTTTTCGTTATTTATGAACCCGACCTCCACCAGGACAGCGGGAATATTGCTCTGGCGCAGGACGACCAGATTGGGACGTTCGTTCACGCCCAGATTTTTGAAGCCGACCTGTTCAAGCTGGCGGTTTATGTTGGTTGCAATGGTCCCGGCAGGAAGCCATGCATTGTATACCAGGCTTTCCACACCGCTGTACTGGTTCGGATAAGGGCTGGAATTACGGTGTATGGAGATAAATACATTGGCGCCGGAGTCATTTCCCAGCGCTGCCTTCTGATAGGGAGACTGATAGATATCTTCCGTTCTGGCATAAATGACCCGGAAGCCATAGCTTTCCAGGATTTTTCCCACGGCAAGGGTAAGGTTCAGCGTATCGTCCTTTTCCTGCCGTCCGTTGAATGTAGCTCCGGGATCAGAACCGCCGTGTCCTGCATCCAGAAATATGGTATAAGTAAATTCGGCCATATAAAATCACCTGTATTTTCTTGCTATTATTCTATGGCGCGCCCGTGTATCGGTGCGTATAAATTCCAGGAAAAAATCATCAGTAAAAAATCATAAAATTATGGTTGCATTTCATAACGGTTTCGTGTAATATATTTTTACACCATTCCGGTGTTATTCTCATTTGGCACTATCGTGCGCGGCATTGGGCCGTTATGCACGGCAGCGCAGTCTGTTTTTCAGGGAGCATCCGCAGGAAAGCGGCAGACGGCTCCGCTCAATTATTCCCATTTTATTATCTGTTACAGTAGACATTCTGCCGGATTACCGCGCATGGATTGCGAATCCGCGCTGCGGCAGAGCTGCAGGAGAGCCCGTTTGTCTTCCTGAAAGGGGGGAATACGACAACCGAGGAAAACGGGGTGAAAAGGGCGTGTGCAGCAGCCCGACATTAGTCGTATGCCCGCAGAAAGGGGTAGATAGGAGAAGAGTATGAAAAAAGAAGAAAAAGAAATTTATGAAAAAGTAATAGAAGAAATCAGGCTGAAAAAAGCCGAAATCAGGAAGTTTAAGAGAGGCCGCGGAGGAAAAAACGGGCGGACGCCGGGAAGAGTCAGGAAGGCGGCGGTATTTGCCGCGGCGCTGGCTGGTCTGTCATTGTGCTTTTCCCGCGAGGTATCGGCGGCACGGCCGGGCAGCAGTACCAGCGTGCTGATTTTCAGTTCCTCCGGTCTGATGGAAGAGGGTGAGCCTGTTTTTGGCTTCAGGCTTTCGGCGGATACTGCGGACTGGACGAAAAAAGTGGTCCTTCACGCCGAATATGAAAAGCTGGGCGAAGCGTCAGTACCGCCGGAAAGCTACATTTGGAACGGGATTCCCGGCGGAAATGAATCGTTTACAGTAAAGGAAAATGGTATTGTTACCTGCCGGTTGAACTGCGGTGAAGACTATACGGTCCGAGAGGGAGAGCTGCAGCTGAATATTATCAATATTGATAATACGCCTCCTGTGATTACAGGCTTTGAGGATATACCGGAGGAATGGACGAACAGGACGGTGAAAGTCCGGGTGAAGGCAGAGGATCTGCAGCCATAGACAGAATTATTGCAGCCCAAAGCAGAAGAATTGCAGCCAAAGGAGGAGAAGCTGCAGTCATAGGCCTGAGCGGAAGGCATCCCCGGGACATAAAGAAAATACATCGCCAATCTTCAGGAAAAATTGAGAAATAACCCCGCTTTTTATTTAGAAAACAGGGATATTATGGATATAGATACAAAAAAGCGGCTGTTGAGTTCCTTCGCAGCTGCGGAAGAATTTATTCAAGGCAAAGCCGGGAAGATGGGGGATGTTATGAAAAAGAAGACAGGTATTTTTTACATGACAGTCTGTGTTTTCGGAATAAGCCTGGCGGTGTGCGGGATACAGGCGGACGGCCGGCAGAATACCTCGGAATCCCAGGAAGAGATACAGGAAGAAACACAGAAAACTGTGACCAGAGCTCCCTCAGATAATAAGGAGCTTATGGCAGACGCCCTGCGCCGGTCCTATTATGAAGGCCAGGACAAAAGAGCTTTTGGAATGTTTCAGAAAAATATATTCAAAAAACTGATAAATGACTGGACCTGCCGGAATCTGAAAAATGCGGTGTGGAGCTACGACAGCTTTGCTGCTTATCAGATGCTGGATGGGGATGGAAACAGTTTATCGGATAAGGAACTGTATTACTGTACTTATTGCGCAGATGAAGGACAATGCGGCTATATAGTGTTGGCATATGACGGCGGCGGCCTGCAGAGAATCAGCAGTGCGGAGACCTCCTATCCGTACGATCTGGATTCCAACATGGAAGCTGTTCTGGCCGGACTGGAAGCAAACGGGATTGCTCCAGCTTCAGCCCGGGCCGCCAGAGTCGGTCTGACTGTGGGGGATAATATTCAGGAAGCCATCCGCATTACGGATGGGGAGGGCCATGAGTGTATCTGCTATTTTGGGAAGGAAGGCGTTTCCTTTGAAGGATCGTCCGGGTTTTAGATTTATTTCGTTCCAGGAGGAATGCATCCATTCTTCCTTTTACATAAACCTCCCTTTTATATAGTAAAAACGGACTGCCAGCCTGCAGTCCGTTTTTGCAGTGTAATTAAATCAGCTTTGCTGGTCGCCGGAATTTTCTTCCCGGCCCCCTTTATCAAAAAAGGAATCCCGGCCATTGCCGTCGCCTTCATCCTCCTGCGGTGCAGGCGGTTCAGGAAGCGTCATCAGAACTTTGGTAATTCTGTTTTGCTGCACATTTTCAGCGCGCAGCATGATTCCGGCTTCGGTGGTCACTTCATCGCCGGGAACCGGCATGCGGTCCAGAATTTCAATGATGATGCCTCCGATGGAATCATAGTCCTCGCTTTCCAGCTCCGTTCCCAGGGCGTCATTGATGTCATCCAGCTTCATGCCGCCTTCCACAAGATACTGGCGTTCGCCGATTTCCTGAATCAGTTCATCCTCGTCCGCATCATATTCGTCCCTGATTTCCCCTACGATTTCCTCAAGCAGGTCTTCCAGGGTAATCATTCCCACGCAGGAGCCGTATTCATTGAGCACGAAAGCCACGTTAAAGCGTTTCTCGCGCATTTCTATCATAAGATCGGCAGTCTTTTTAAATTCATAGGTGTAATAGGCATCCCTGAGGATGTCCGTGATTTTAAAGTTTTCCCGATCCTCCACCAGGATAAAGTCCTTGATGTTGACGAGACCGATGATATTGTCATTATCGTCCTGGTAGACAGGAATACGCGTATACATATATTCCTTGAAAACCCCCAGCAGTTCTTCATAGCCTGCTTCCACATTGATGGTGCTCATGTCGATACGGGGTATCATGATATCCTTGGCAACGGCGTCGCTGAAGTCGAACACATTGTAAATCATTTCCCGTTCTTCGGATTCAATCACGCCATCCTCATGGCTGACATCCACGTAGGTTTTCAATTCAGATTCCGTGATCTGATCTTTTTTCTTATTCGGATCCACATGCAGCAGGATCATGATGCCTACGGAAAGCCGATCCACAATATAAATCAGCGGCGTCAGCAGCTTCATCAGATAATAGATGATGCGGGCGTAAGCCAGGGATATTTTTTCCGCATTCAGGGTGGCGGCATTTTTGGGGACGATTTCGCCGCAAAGCAGGACGACCAGCGTCAGGACGCCGGTGGCGATGCTCACCGCATAATTTCCCCATAGTTTCATTGCAAGTGTGGTGGTGAGGGCGGAAGCGGAGAGGTTTACCACGTTGTTGCCGATAAGAATGGAACTGAGCATCTTGCTGTAGTTGTCCAGGACCTTCTGGAGCACCGCAGCGCGCCTGTTCCCTTCATCTATCAGCGTACGCACACGCACCCGGTTGACGGTGGTGAGGGCGGTTTCCGCAGAAGAAAAGAATGCCGACAGGGCAATAAGAACAATCAGAAAAATAAATTGTAGGACCGACGATGAATCCACGTAAAATTTCACTCCTTTTTTTAATAAGTCCCGGGAGCATTCAGCTCCGGGGATAAATTTTCCTAAGTATTTGTAAAAATTCAGGACAGGATGTTGCCTGAATTATTATGAGTAATTATAGGAATCTTACATAAAACTGAGCGAAATGTCAAGCACATCACTAAGGAAGAGAAAGGAATCGCCGGGGAAGAGAAAGAAAGTAAGGCCCCCGTTTCCTGACAATAGCCGTTTCCGGGCTAAGAAGCCACTGGATGAAGCTGCATTTGGCCGGACAGTAATGAGGAAAAAGGAATAAATCGGAGGGGGAAGGGAATATACATGTTTCAAGGAGGAGAGGAATATGGACAAAAAAGAAATCAGGAGTTCCAACATACTGTTTCTGCTGAAGTGCCTGCTGTTTTCCTACATACTGACAGGAGGCTTCCTGCTGCTGCTGGCGCTGTTTCTCTACAAATTCCAGCTGTCCGAGAAAATCGTATCCATTGCCATCATCGTCATTTACGTGATTGCCGTGTTTTTTGCCGGGTTTATGACGGGAAAAAGAATGGGAAGCAGAAAGTTCCTCTGGGGGCTTGCGGTGGGACTTGCCTATTTCGCGGTGATGGCGCTGATATCGCTGGCGGTGAACCACGAATTTAAGGATCTGGGCACACACTTTTTTACCACGCTGTCAATCTGTGCGGCCGGCGGGATGCTGGGCGGGATGCTCAGCTGAGACGATGCATTTTGCGAGGCAGCGGTTATCAGCCGGCAGCAGTTGAGCTCTGACCGGTCCGGACCGTTACATCATCTTTCATGATTAACCCTTTTTTTACAGCACTTTTTTGACAAAAAATACTTTCCCTCAATAAAAAACTATGATATACTAGCTTAGACAATGGCGCCTGGGGTTCAGGCCGACCTCTGTCCAGATAAAGAGCATCCGTTTCCGCGGATTTTCTCATGCAAGGAGGCAATGGTATGAAACATATTAAAACACTGACCACAAGAGACTTAAAAGAATCCATGAAGAAGGGCGGCTGCGGCGAATGCCAGACATCCTGCCAGTCAGCCTGCAAGACATCCTGCACAGTAGGAAACCAGAGCTGCGAGAAAATGAAATAAGCAGCTCCGAAAGAAACCGCATAAGGTTTTTATAAGCAGCGATACCCATCGCTGCTTATTATACGTGAAGACATGGCCGAGGCGGGGCGCAGCTTTTTTACTTGCGGCCTGAGAGGGCGGACGGAAATGGATAAAGGACTGTTTGGGGACTGGCGTTCGGAGTCCGGCCCCGGACAGTTTCTATAAAACAGAAAGGAAGTTTTCCAGTGATACACCAGTACAAAAACAACGGCTACAACATCGTAATGGATGTGAACAGCGGAAGCGTACATGTTGTGGACGATTGTGTCTATGATGTGATACCACGGATTGAGGAATGCATCAATAACGGAGTAAAAGAAAAAGAGGGTATCCTTACAGCGCTGAAAGCGGAGCGCTCCGGTGAAGGACAGCAGTCTGAAAAAGAGCAGCTCTCTGAAAAAAAGCTTTCTTATACAGAACAGGAGCTGGAGGAAGCTGTAGAAGAAATTCTGGAGCTGTATGAAGCCGGACAGCTGTTTACGGAGGATATTTACGAAAATTATATCGGGGATTTCAAGAACAGGCAGACGGTGGTAAAGGCGCTGTGCCTGCATATTGCCCATGACTGCAACCTTGCCTGCCGCTACTGCTTTGCGGAGGAAGGGGAATATCACGGCAGACGCGCCCTGATGAGCTTTGAAGTGGGGAAAAAGGCCCTGGATTTTCTGGTTGCCAATTCCGGCAGCAGGGTGAATCTTGAGGTGGATTTCTTCGGCGGCGAGCCTCTGATGAACTGGCAGGTGGTAAAAGACCTGGTAGCCTACGGCAGGAGCCTGGAGGAGCCCAATCATAAGAAATTCCGTTTTACCCTGACGACCAACGGAATCCTGCTCAACGACGAGGTTCAGGAGTTTGTTAATAAAGAAATGTCCAATGTGGTCCTCAGCATTGACGGACGTAAGGAAGTAAATGACAAAATGCGTCCTCACAGAGGCGGACAGGGAAGCTATGACATCATTGTTCCCAAGTTCCAGAAGCTGGCGGAGAGCCGTGATCAGTTCAATTATTATGTGCGCGGCACCTTCACCCACAATAACCTGGACTTTGGCGAGGATGTAAAGCATCTGGCGGATCTGGGCTTTGAGCAAATTTCCGTGGAGCCGGTGGTGGCGGAGCCTTCGGAACCCTATGCCCTCAAAGAAGAGGATCTTCCCGTGCTGCTTGAGGAATATGACAAGCTGGCAGCAGAGCTTTTAAAGCGGCAGAAGGAAGGCAAGGGCGTTAATTTCTTCCATTTTATGATAGATTTAAGCGGCGGCCCCTGTGTGGCAAAGCGGCTTTCCGGCTGCGGCTCAGGGACAGAGTATCTGGCTGTGACGCCGTGGGGCGATTTTTATCCCTGCCATCAGTTCGTGGGCAAGGAAGAGTTCCTCATGGGAAATGTGGATGACGGAATCGTCAGGACGGATATCCGGGATGAATTCAAGACCTGCAATGTTTATGCCAAGGAAAAGTGCAGGAACTGCTTCGCCAAGTTTTACTGCAGCGGCGGCTGTGCGGCAAATGCCTATAACTTTACGGGCAATATCAACGGCACCTATGATTTGGGCTGCGAACTCCAGAAAAAGCGTATCGAATGTGCGATTATGATAAAAGCGGCACTGGCCGACTAGAATGAAGGAGAAAAAAGCAATGAACAAGAAAAAAGGAATCTTTACCCTGATTGCGTTCATCGTCATCTTGGCCGGATTGGGCTATGTGTCCATTTTTGGTGTAGGCGAGAACAAATCAGGCTCCGCTTCCAGCGTTAAGCAGGGACTTGACCTGGCGGGCGGCGTCAGCATCACCTATCAGGTGGTTGGGGACGAGGCACCCAGCGCCGCTGACATGAATGACACCATCTACAAGCTGCAGAAGCGTGTGGAAAATTACTCCACCGAGGCGCAGGTATACCAGGAGGGTTCAGATCGTATCAATATTGAAATCCCCGGTGTATCCGATGCCAATGCGGTTTTGGAGGAGCTGGGCAAGCCCGGTTCCCTTTCCTTCCAGGATTCCCAGGGAAATGTGGTTCTGGAAGGCACGGATGTGGCGGATGCACAGGCCGGCTACCAGAAGAACAGCCTGGGCAACCAGGAGGCGGTAGTTCAGCTGACGCTGACGGAAGAAGGAAAAGTCAAATTTGCAGAAGCCACCAAGAAGGCGGCTCCCACACGGGACATTATTTACATCATTTATGACGGTTCCGTGGTAAGCGCGCCGGCAGTACAGTCTGAAATTACAGACGGTTCTGCGGTAATTACCGGTATGGGCACCTTTGAAGAGGCGGAAACGCTGGCTTCCACCATCCGTATCGGCGGACTGAAGCTGGAGCTGGAAGAGCTGCGTTCCAACGTGGTCGGCGCACAGCTTGGTTCTGCAGCCATCAGGACGAGCCTTATGGCAGGAGCTATCGGCATGGCTATCGTTATGGTATTCATGATCGCTGTTTACTGGATTCCCGGTGTGGCAAGCTCCCTGGCACTGTGCATGTACGTAGTGCTGATGATCCTGCTGCTCAACGGTTTTGAAATCACCCTGACACTTCCCGGTATTGCAGGTATTATCCTGTCTATCGGTATGGCGGTGGATGCCAACGTTATTATTTTCGCTCGTATCCGTGAGGAAATCGCCACCGGCAAGACGGTGAAATCTTCTATAAAAATCGGTTTCCAGAAGGCGCTTTCCGCAATTCTGGACGGAAATATTACCACACTTATCGCAGCTGCGGTGCTGGGCTTCATGGGCTCAGGTACGGTTAAGGGCTTTGCACAGACACTGGCTCTTGGTATCGTGGTTTCCATGTTCACGGCGCTGGTGATAACGCGATTGATTCTGAATGCTTTCTATGCAGTGGGCATGCAGAACGAAAAGCTGTACGGACGCGCAAAGGAAAAGAAGCCTGTGAACTTCCTTTCCAAAAAAGCGGTATTTTTTACAATTTCTATCGTCCTGATTGTTGCAGGCTTCGTATTTATGGGTGTGAACAAGGGAAGAACCGGCCAGAGCCTGAACTACAGCCTGGAGTTCATCGGCGGTACCTCCACCAACGTTACCTTTAATGAAAATATGTCCATTGAGGATATCGATGCCAATGTGGTTCCCATGATCGAGAAGATTACCGGCGACGGTAACGTGCAGACCCAGAAGGTACAGGGAACCAATGAGGTAATTTTCAAAACCAGGACACTGGATGTGACGGAAAGAGAAGAGCTGAATAATACCCTGGAGGAGAGCTTCGGCGTGGATCAGGAGAAGATTACGGCAGAAACCATCAGCTCTACCATCAGCGGTGAAATGAGAAGGGAAGCAGTCGTTGCGGTAGTGATAGCAACTGTCTGCATGCTGATCTACATCTGGTTCCGTTTCAAGGATATCCGTTTCGGCGCCAGCGCTGTTGCAGCCCTGATTCACGACGTACTGGTGGTACTGGCCTTCTATGCGGCGGTGCGGGTATCCGTGGGCAGCACCTTCATTGCATGTATGCTTACCATTGTAGGTTACTCCATCAATGCTACCATCGTTATCTTCGACCGTATCCGTGAAAATATTAATCTGGAAGGAAAGAGTGAGCTGAACGGACTGGTGAACAAGAGTATCACACAGACACTGTCCAGAAGTATCTTTACTTCGCTGACAACCTTTATTATGGTTGCAGTGCTTTATATCATGGGCGTAAGCTCTATCCGTGAATTTGCACTGCCTCTGATGGTTGGTATCGTCTGCGGTACTTATTCTTCCGTATGCATTACCGGTGCGCTGTGGTTTGTCCTGCGTACCAGGATTGCGGGAAAGAGCAAGAACACAGCGGTGAAAGTCAAGTCCAGATAAAAGCTGATTGATAGGAAAGGCGTTCTGCTTGTCAGAACGCCTTTTTAAACCCATAAATGTAAGAGAAACTGTATTGTCCGGGGCGGATTTTTTGAATGGTTCTGCCGCTCTGGATTATAACGGAGAATGTTGATATGGCAAAATGGTTCGTAGCCGCAAAGAGAGCGGACTTTCAGAAAATTGGTGAAACCTTCGGTATCAGTCCGGTACTCGCCCGGATTATCAGAAACAGGGATATTGTGGAGGAAGACGATATCCGGAAATACCTGCAGGGGACCGTGGAGGAAATGTATGATCCCGGGCTGCTTTTGGGCATGGAGTGCGCGGTGGAAATTCTGGAAAGAAAAATCAGGGAAAATAAGCAGATCAGGATTATAGGAGACTATGATGCGGACGGTATCTGCTCCACCTTTATCCTGCATAAGGGCCTGCTACATGCGGGGGCCTTGGCGGATACCGCCATTCCGCACCGGATGAAGGACGGCTATGGCCTGAATGAGCATCTGGTGGAGGATGCGTGGGAGGCAGGAGTTGATACCATCATTACCTGCGACAACGGCATCGCCGCCGCGCCCCAGATTGAGCTGGCAAAGAAGAAGGGAATGACGGTGATCGTCACGGATCACCATGAGGTTCCCTATGAGGAAAGCGGCGGGGAAAGACGCTATCTGATGCCTCCGGCGGACGTGGTAATTGACCCGAAGCAGGAAGGGGATAATTATCCCTACAAAGGCATCTGCGGCGCTGTGGTGGCTTATAAGGTGATTATGAGCCTTTTCAGGAGGCTGGGGCTGGAGAAAAGGGAGAGTGCGCTTCTGGAAGAACTGCTGGAGCTGGCGGCATTCGCCACGGTATGTGACGTTATGGAGCTTCTGGATGAAAACCGGATAATTGTGAAATTCGGCCTTTCCCACATGCAGAGTACTGTTAACCAGGGGCTTCGGGCGCTGATGGAGGTAAACGGCATCGATAAGAAAAAGCTTTCTGCCTATCACATCGGTTTTGTCATGGGGCCGTGCCTGAATGCCACCGGGCGGCTGGATACGGCGGTAAGAGCCCTTCAGCTACTGGAAGCTGAGGACAGAGGGGAAGCAGTGCGGATAGCGGCCGATCTGAAGCAGCTTAACGACAGCCGGAAGGAAATGACCGATATTTTTGTCAAAAAGGCGGTTAAGCTGGTGGAAGAAAGCGGGCTTGGAAAGGATCGGGTGCTGGTGGTGTACCTGCCCGACTGCCATGAAAGCCTGGCGGGAATCATTGCCGGAAGGGTGCGGGAAAAATACTACAAGCCCGTTTTTGTCCTCACAAAAGGGGAAGAGGGGGTGAAGGGAAGCGGACGTTCCATCGAAACCTATCATATGTTTGAGGAAATGACGAAGGTAAAACAGCTTTTTACCAAATACGGCGGACATAAAATGGCGGCCGGCCTTTCCCTGGAGGAAAAGGATGTGGAGAATTTCCGCAGGGAAATCAATGCTGTCTGCACCCTGACGGAAAGCGATCTGGAGGAAAGAGTACATATCGACGTACCGATGCCTGTTTCCCATGTATCCATGGATTTTGTGCGGGAACTGGAGCTGCTGGAGCCTTTTGGCAACGGAAATCCCAAGCCGGTATTTGCCCAGAAGGATATGGCCTTCCTTTCAGCCCGCATTTTGGGGAAAAATGGGAATGCCGTGCGCTTTACCGTGCTGGATGACTGCGGAAAGCGATGGGAGATGATGGCCTTCGGCGATCCGGCGCCTTTGAATGCGTACATGGCTGCACGGTTCGGGCAGGAAGCTGTGGACAGGCTTTATCTGGGAAAGACCCAGGATATACGCATGTCCGTAACCTATTATCCTTCCCTCAATACCTATCAGGGAAATACGAAGCTCCAGCTGGTGATGCAGCAGTATCAGTAAGCAAGCCGCCGGAAAAACAGATTTTGGGTAACAGGCGGGCTGCTGCTGGCTGTTATAAAATTTCTCCATATATGATGCCGTGAAACGGGGAAGTATGATAAAATAGGAATGAAGAAGGATTTGCAGTAACTGTGGTGGGACGAAGCAGCTGCAATTTACAGAAAATAACAGAAGGCCCGCAGGAAAACGGAAGCCGGCGGGCGGAACGGAAGGCAGATATGATTTTGACGGTAACATTGAATCCGGCGGTGGATAAGACCTACAGGACAGGAGAACTTTTTCCCGGCCGTGTGAACAGAATGCGGTCGGTGGATAATATCCCGGGCGGAAAGGGAATCAATGTAAGCAAAATCCTCAGGCAGTACGATTATGAGGTGACTGCCACTGGTTTCCTTGGAGGCTATCAGGGAAAATGGATGGAGGCCCAGCTGGACAGGCTGAAAATACGCAGCGCATTTGTCCATGTGGAGGAGGAAACACGCAGCAGTATGAATATTGTGGCGGATAACGGCTATGTAACGGAGATTCTGGAGCCGGGACCGCACATAAGTGAAGCGCATCTGAAGGAGTTCGGCGCAAGCTTTATCCGGCTGGCGGAGGAGAGCAGCCTGATTATCCTTTCAGGCAGCGCGGCGCCGGGCATTTCTGCAGATATATACGCAAGGCTGATACGCAGCGCGGCCGCGATGGGGAAAAAAGTGATTCTGGATACCAGCGGAGAGCTGCTGAAGGAAGGGATTCAGGCTGCTCCCGCTGTTGTGAAGCCCAACCGTAAGGAGCTGGAATACATTATCGGAAGACGGCTGCAGGATCGGGAGGATGTGAAGGATGCGGCCAATGTGCTTTTGGCTTCCGGCATCCGGATGGTCATGATTTCCCTGGGGGACAAGGGGCTGATACTGGCAAGGGAAGGACGCTGCCTTTACGCCAGGGTGCCCAGGGTTATGGCGATGAACACGGTGGGCTGCGGGGACAGCGTGGTGGCTTCCCTGGCCATGTCCATGACGGCTGGCATCGGGGAAGAAGAACTGCTGCAAAGAGCGGCGGCTGTTTCCGCGGCCAATGCGACCACGTTGGAAAGCGGGAATGTGCCTCTGAAGCTGGCGGAGGAAATGATGAAGGATATAGAGATTATGGAAATATAACCGGAATTGTGGAGTGTCGGGAATAATATCCATCCGGATAATAAGCGGCCGGCTGGCCGTGAAAAGATAAGATAAAAAGGCGCCTGCGGACAGGTGCCTTTTTATCTTATCTTTTATGAGGGGGAGATAGGTGTTGTTCATCTATCTGAAATTTATGATACCCGAAAAATGTGTCAGGAGTATGACTATTTTCATAAAAAGCTATAAAATTTATTAACTGTTTCTTTATAAAACATAAAAGAAATCGAATGGACAACAAATTTTTCCAATGTGTTCAAAAGCTGCACAACTGGCGTGGAACTGTCCATTGTAGAGAAAAAAACAGGTTGATATAATAAAGTAAAGGGAACAGTTCAGGACGATATGCCGTCCTGAACTGTTACAAATAAAGAAAGAAATCAGATGTTTTATTTCCATACTGAAACGTCGGTTAATACCCTGGTGCAGACAGACTGGCATCAGACGGGATGCGTTGCGGCCTGAGGAAAATTATTCTGGATTGGGAGGTTCACCATGAAGAAAATGTATATCGTCACGGGCGCGGACGGACATCTTGGGAACACGATTGTCCGTATGCTTGCAAATGAAAACTGTCAGGTGAGGGGACTGATACTGCCGGGACAGGAGGAGAGGGAGCTTGAAAATGTCACCTATTATAAAGGGGATGTAAGGGAAAAAGAGTCGCTTCTTCCCCTTTTTGAAGGTTTGGAGGGAATGCAGATTTATGTTATTCATACGGCGGGAATGATTGATATTTCCGATGAGGTAACCCCGTTGATCTATGATGTGAATGTGAATGGAACGAAGACAGTAGCCGGGCTGTGTCTGGAAAAGCATGTAAAACGTCTGGTTTACGTGAGCTCGGTCCATGCCATTCCGGAAAACGGAAGCTTTGGGGTTATGCAGGAAGTAACGGATTTTTCTGAAAAGAAAGTGTTCGGCGGCTATGCCAAAACCAAGGCGGAAGCGACCAGAGCGGTGCTTGATATGGTAAAGCAGGGGCTGGATGCGGTGATTGTCCATCCGTCGGGAATTCTCGGCCCCTTTGGCGGCACGGGAAATTACCTGGTACAGCTGGTAAGCGATTATATTCAGGGACGGCTTCCGGCCTGCGTCAAAGGCGGTTATGATTTTGTGGATGTGCGTGATGTGGCAACGGGCTGCCTGCTGGCGGCGGAGAAAGGCAGAAAGGGGGAATGCTATATTCTTTCCAACCGCCACTACGAAATCCGCGAGGTGCTTGCCATGGCTAAAAAAACCTGTAAATGCAGAAGCGTCCCGGTGCTTCCCATGTGGCTGGCGAAGGCGGCCGCCCCTCTGCTGGCGGGCTATGCCAGATGGAAAAAGAAACGTCCGCTGTACACGGTTTATTCATTGTATACGCTGAGAAGCAATGACAGGTTCTCACATGATAAGGCTACAAAAGAATTAGGCTACAGCCCGCGTGACCTGATGCAGACCATTCAGGATACGGTGCGGTGGCTGAAGGAAGGGAAGCGGCAGATATGCTTGGATTAAATTTCAGTTCCAGAAAGAACGGCAATTGCGGAGATTTTCTGTTGTTTCTGCGTCAGCAGACGAATAACCGGCTTGTGATCCGGTCAATTCATGATTTCAGCCTGGAGGGCTGCGGACCATGTGAATATGAGTGCATCCACGGCAGCTGCCCGAAAAAGGACGGGCTGACCGCGCTGACGGCGTGGATGGATAAGGAAGAACAGAGCATTTTCGTCATGCCGCTTTACAATGGTAATTTACCGTCGGCTTTCTACCGGCTGCTGGAACGCATGTCTCCCAGGCTTCACGATGAAGCGGAGGAGAAGCGTTTCTGGAAAAAGGTGAAAATTATTCTGGTTGGGAATCCGGAACATGGCCTGGAACCGGCCGTTCAGACGCTGAAGGATATATATGAAAACGCCGGGGTGAAACCGGCTGTAACGGCCTTTTCTTCAGTGAAGTATGGAATGAAAGCTACACAGGACAGGATGATTGAGAGCCGGGAGGTGAGAAGCAGGCTGGTGGAGCTGGCGTGGGAATGGATGGAAAATCCCGGAAGGTAAGTATAAAGTATGTAGGGGAAGTAAAAAAATGACATACGGCAGGCATGGGGGATGCGGCCGTATGTCATTTTTTCTGCGGTATACAAACGAAAAAGCTGCCGGCGGAAATCCGCATGACAGCTTTTCGTTTTCTTATGAGGGGGGAGATAGTTTTGAGTTGTTTAACTATCTGAAATATATGATAACGGAAAATTGTGACGTGAGTGTGTCTATTTTAGAAAAAGAAAATAAAAAGTCTTAAGGTTTTCTTTAGAAAAAGAGAAGAAGATCTTGCGGTGGGGGGGGCGAAGGAGAGTCCTGCGTGTCCCTGTGTTTCCCTGGGGGGCTATATGGGGGGATGGTCTGTCAGGGGGATACC
>NZ_KE992654.1:0-678 GCF_000466465.2 Clostridium sp. KLE 1755 | reverse complement strand
GAGGCTTATACAGCCTCGTGGATTGAAATGTAAAAAGCAGCAGGAGCATAAAAGATTTAAGGAGAAATACTTTTGGAAGGGATAACTGTAATCGCAGAAACAGATAGATTGATTTTAAGAAGGTACAGGGAAAGTGATTTACAGGATTTGTACGAATATTTATCAAATCCGGAGGTGGTAAAATTTGAACCTTACAGGCCTATGAGCATGGATGAAGTAAGGCATAATCTTGAATGGAGGATTTCAACAGATGAAATGACTGCTGTTGAATTAAAGGAAAGCCATAAAATGATAGGAAATGTGTATCTGGGAAATAGGGATTTTGAGTCGCTTGAAATAGGATATGTATTTAACCAGGATTATTGGGGAAAAGGTTATGCAAAGGAAAGCTGTCTGGCTTTAGTGGGACAGGCATTTTCACAGGGTATACATAGAATCTTTGCTGAGTGTGATCCTGAAAACCCAAGTTCCTGGAAATTGTTAGAGGAACTGGGGTTTGAGAGAGAAGCACATTTAAGACAAAATGTTTATTTCTGGAAAGATGACGAAAACAGGCCTCTTTGGAAAGATACCTATATTTATGCTAAATTGAACGGCGTAATGGGCTGAATTGAAGAGACAGACTAAAGAAAAATTTTTTATAACTGTTCAGCAGGTCAGCGCATTTAGCTGCGCAGG
>NZ_KE992653.1:0-53953 GCF_000466465.2 Clostridium sp. KLE 1755 | reverse complement strand
TGAAGCACATATGGGGTGGGAACTGCAGCGCCGGCGGGATAAACTTTATGAATTTTTCCTTAAAACCCTTAAAATTTATTGCCGGATAGTGTATGATGAAAGCGGTAAAAATGTATACTAGCAGATAAAAAATGCGGTAAGCCTGTCTTCCCCGCCGCATTTCTTTTATCCGGCACGGAAAAAACTGTATGCGGCCCGGAATTCAGCCCTTTGCTCCATCGGTCCGTTTATGCAGGAATAAAGGTGATGTTAATGAAGTTATCTTCTCTTATCCATATCAGGACAGGCCGCAGCGTTGTGTGTTTTCTGTCCTCTCTGCTCTTATTACCGGTACTTTTTCTTTCCGCTCCCCTGACTGCGGCAGCGGCGCCTGCTGCCGGCGGCAACAGCTTTCAAGAGGAGGCAGAAGCCCGCAAAGAGCTTCCCGTCCAGTCCAATGAGTGGGAAAACTGGCCCGCAGGGCCCCTGATCGGGGCACAGGCCGCCATAATTATGGAAGCCAATACCGGGGCCATTCTTTATGAAAAAAATATCCATGATCAGCTCTATCCCGCCAGCGTTACGAAAATCCTGACTGCCCTGATCGCAATCGAGAACTGTCCCCTTGACGATATTGTAACCTACTCCAATGAAGCGGTCGCAAGCATTGACTGGCAGACGGATTCCAACATCGGCATTAAGCCGGGAGAGCAGATCACTATGGAGCAGTCGCTATACGGCCTGCTCGTAGGCTCCGCCAATGAGGTGGGCAACGCCATCGGCGAACACATCAGCGGAAGCATGGGCGCCTTTGTGGATCTGATGAATCAGAGGGCCAGGGAGCTTGGCTGCAGGGATTCCCATTTTGTGACCACGAATGGAACCTTTGATGAGAATCACTACACCTCGGCCTATGATCTGGCGCTCATCGCACGCGCTTTTTTTTCCAATGACCTGCTGTGCAAAATGTCAGATACGGCCAATTACACCATCCCCGCTTCTGCAACCGTCAGCCAGGAAATGAATATCCACAGCAAGAACCAGCTGTATCCCGGTAAAACCTATGCCTACGAATACCTTGTGGGCAGCAAGACCGGTTATACCTCCGAAGCCAGGCAGACCCTTGTATCCTGCGCGCAGAAGGACGGGCTCAAGCTCATATGCGTGATCCTGAAGGAAGAATCACCCGCGCAGTACACGGATACCATAGAATTGTTTAATTACGGTTTCAGCAATTTCCGCGCGGTTAATGTCTCAGAAGCGGACACCAGATACGCCGTGGGGAACAACAGCTTTTTTGAATCGGACAGCGATGTATTTGGAAATTCCTCTCCGCTGCTCACCATCAATCCCTCGGATATCATTGTCCTCCCCAACACCGCGGATTATAAGGATTTGGAATCCAGCCTGAACTATGACGACAGCGCAAAGGGGACTGCGGTAAAAATTGATTTTACCTATAACGGCACCTTTGTCGGAAGCGCCTCCATTGAAATGGTCCCTCAGAAGGTAACCGCTTCCGATAAGACGACGAAGCCAAGCGTTGCTCCGGGAAAGGTTTACTATATTAATATCAAGCTAATCCTGATTGGCGTCGCTATCGCTGTTCTGGTATTGTTCCTGATAATATATGTCATTTCCCTCATAAGGAACTACAGCTTTGGAAAAAGGCGGAAAATCAGCCTGAAACGCAGCAAACGGCGGAAAACCAGTACCATTGATTTTGACAGATATACGAAGGGACCTGACGGGTATTAATTCTTTCTTTAAAGGTAAGAAGGCGCTGCATGAAGCGTTGGTAAAGGCTGTCCGTCCGGATGCCAGGCCCGCAGCTGCCCAGTATGGCGGCAGTAAATGGATTACGCTGCCCGATCCTGGCGGACATCCCTTCTGCCTGGTTATCCGGGACTGAAATTATCTTAACTATCTCCCGGTTAACGCACCGAACTTAAAACAGCAGGGGATTATTCATCCCCTGCTGCCTCTTTATGGCGCTTCATCCTGCGTATCTCCCGCGCCCTTTCTTTTTTCTGGAAAATCTCAGCGGCCTCCTCCTCGGAAATGAACTTCATGGTCTTTACCGCATAAACCCCATCGTCATCCGCCTTCCTGATACGGATTTTCCCTTTCATGTATCCATGCTTCTCACAATAGGAAACACTGTAATAATGCTTTCCATTGGGAGTAAACCATCTGATTTTTCTTTTCAGGTTGCGGTGGCACAGATAGCACTTTGTGGAAGCCACCTCTTTATCCGCAAGAAGCTCTCCTTTATCACTGAACTCCCTGGAAATATACTTCGCATAATCATCAAAAACTATATGAATCTCATCCCTCTTATTATGGGGGACGTTGAAGCCGTCAAAGGAAACCTTCTGCAGTACCTGCGGATCCTTGATCCTTTCCAGCACCCGGCCCGTATAGTAGGCGTCGCTCAATGCCCTGTGGAACGGGACATCCTTGGATAAGGCAAGATAATCCACCGCGTATTCCAGATTGCGGCGGGATTTTTTATCCTCAAAGGCAATGCTGAACAGCTTCTGGACGTCATAGAACTTCAGGGGCCTGGGACTGAGCGGCGGCAGACCGAAATATTTCATATTCCGCTGAAGCTCCGTCAAATCCTGCGGCCCCCAGGTGCCGAACATAAACTCCTCCGTCCCGCACCAGGCAAGGAAACCGCGTATTACCTCAGGAAAGGCGCGGCCGTCCTGAAGCTCATCCATATCAAGCTGGAGGAGCTTCTTTGTCATATAATGCATTTCCTTATAAACCTGCGGCCGTATCAGCTCATGGAAGCTGTCGCATATTTCCATGCGGCTGTTTAATTTCACCGCACCGATTTCAATAATTTCAAACGGCAGCTCCTTCAGCTGTTTTTCCCTCTGTTCGTTCCCCTGATTCCATTCCAGGTCCAAGATAATATAATTCATACAATATTATGCTTCTTTCATCAGCTTCTTTTCCAGTTTCTCCGCGATTTCCTTCATACAGCCTTCCTCAAAGGGAAGCTTCAGCCCCGCATCCTTTATCATGTTCGTGAAAAAGTCCGAAGCGGACAGCCTGCACAGCTTCAGATAGCTCTTCCAGGCCGCATCAAAATCCTCATCCATCCACAGCTTATATTCAAAGGCAACCGTCTGTGCAATTACATAGTCAATATAGTAGAAGGGGAAGCTGTAAATATGGTGCTGCTGCTGCCAGAAACCGCCGTTTCCGAAGAAGGGATCTCCTTCGTAATCCAGATGAGGCTTATATTCCTTTTCCAGCCTGCTCCAGGCTTCCTTCCTCTCCGCCGGGGTCAGCTCAGGGCTTTCGTAAACAATATGCTGGAACTCATCCACCATACAGCCATAGGGAATAAACATCATCGCATCTTCAAAATGCATTTCCCTGTAAGCATCCGCCTTATCTCCGAAAAACCAGTCCATCCATTTTTCCGTGAAAAATTCCATGGACATGGAATGGCATTCCGCCGTCTCCATCGTAATATCACTGTGCTCGCGGATGGGATCTTTACCGGACAGATACCCCTGGAATGCATGTCCGCATTCATGGGTGATCACATCCACATCCCCGCTGGTCCCATTGAAATTGGCAAAAATAAAGGGCGCCTGATATACGGGAAGATAGGTCATGTAGCCTCCCACCCTCTTATTTTTACGGCCCAGCACATCAAACAGCTCATTTTCCCTCATAAAATCAAAGAATTCCTTTGTTTCCACGGAAAGCTCGCTGTACATCCGCTGCCCTGCCGCCAGGATTTCCTCCGGTGTCCCTGTGGGCTTGGGATTACCATCCTTAAAATAAACACCCTCATCAATATAGGAAAGCTTCTCCAGGCCCAGACGCTCTCTCCTTCTGTCATGAAGCTTCTCCACAAAGGGGACGAAATCCTCCTTTACCTGCTTCCGGAAGGCTTCCACCGCATCCTTATCATAGCAGTTACGTCCCATGCGGTAATAGCCCAGCTCCACATAGTTCTCATAGCCCATTTTCCGGGCCTGCTCCGTGCGGTTTTTGACCAGCTTGTCATAGATATCGTCCAGCTCCTTCTCATGCTCCAAAAAGAAGGCGGACAGCTTATCCCAGGCCTTCTTCCGGATGCTTCGATCCGTATCCTTCATGTAGGCCTTGATCCGTGAGATATTTACTTTTTCCCCATCCCAGTCAAATTCGGCCTCCGCCGGAATTTTTTCGTAGGTGGTGGTAAGCGCGTTTTCTTCCTGGAGCAGGGGAATCAATATCTCATCCATGGATTTTCTGGCAAGCTCCATGTTCTTAAAGGCCACGGCTCCTATTTTCTCCTCCAGTTCCTTCCTGTAAGGGGAATCATACAGCAGTGTCTGATATTCAATGATCATGTTGCTGTACTTCGGGCTCTGCTCATCATAGTAATCCTGCTCCGCGCTGTAAAAAGCATCGGCAGTATTCACGTCATGGCGGATCTGCGCAATGGTCATCATCGTATCCACCTTATCCCTGAGCCGGTAGTATTTTTGATGTACGGCAAACTGTCCTTCCCCTGTAGCAGCTTCCCCAAACTCCTTCATCAGCTGTTTGAATTCTTCCTCTACCTTATTGAAATCTACTCTTTCATAAGGCATTTCTGAAAATTTCATTTGTCTGCCCTCCCGTTTTTGTTATAAATTCAGTGCAGCTGTTCAAATCGTTTACAGCTACAATTCAGTTTACAATACTTTATGGGCATAGTCAATGAAACACGAAAGGACCACAATATGGTGAAGCTTCCTGTTATCTATATATACAGGAGCTTATCATCGGTTTTGTGATCCAGTGATTTCATTATCCTTGTTTATTTTCTATTATTTCATCTGAATTATGCGCGGGAATCCGGATTTCCACAATTGCCCCATATCCTTCGTCCATATTAGAAAAAGTAATTTTAGCCTTTTCCCCATACATTATATACAGTCTTCTTACAGAATTCTGTATGCCTATATGCTTTCTGCCATCATAATAAATGATTTGATCACTCTCAATGGCCTCAAGAATATCCGGAGGAAAACCCTTTCCTGTATCCGAGATACAAATATAGAGATATTCCCCATCCTCATAATTTTCAATTACAATATAGAGTGTAATCTCCACATGATTGTCCAGAGAAACGGCATGAGTGATAGCATTCTCCACAAAATTGTGGATTATCAATGTAGGAACCAGATATTCCTCAATTCCTTTATCCATTATCACATCAAATGAAAATGCCTCCTCGCCATATCTCAGCTGCTGTATCTCCACATAGTTCCTGATAAATGCAAGTTCCTCTCTCAGCGGCCTGGGTTCAAAGGCATCCTTCATCACATAACGCATATAACTGGAAAGCATTTCTGTAATCTGTACTATTTTTTCCTCGTGATCCACATCAGCCATTCCATGAATAAGACTAAGGCAATTCAGGTAAAAATGTGGTTTTATTTGAACCTGCACGGCTTCCAGCTCTGTCTTTTGTCTTTCCAGTTCTTTCTCATAAATATCAATTTTCAAAGACTTTATCTTACGCAGCAGACCCTTAAACTCCTTGCTGGCCATTTCCAGTTCCAGGATGTTATTGCTACCGTTTTCATTGATCAGCTGTTCTTCTTCGGTATTCTTCAGGCTATTAACAAATTGCTTCATTGGCCTTAGAACACGCATATAATAAACCCGAACCATTAGTATGCCGCCCGCAATCATTCCAATAGATAAAATAACAAGAATAATCTGAAGACGCATGATTTTTTCAAGAATTCCCCCTGTTGGTGTAATTAAAATATGAAAATTCCTGTTATCTCCAATAATTCCACTGATTGGGAAGGAATAAACAGCCTGCCTGGACAGAAATCCTGTTTTTTTGCTGAATTCCCCTTTAAGTTCCTCCATATCAACCTTTTCCCTATCCATACTGGATATAAGAATTTGCCCATTTTCCTTTAGTATATATGGAATTCCTTCATAGCCGAGACTGTCTATGTGCAATGTACTGAATAAATCATTCAGACGGATGGCACAGCCCATGGTGATTCCATTTTTTGAATAGCGGCTATAAACATAATCTTCCTTACCATCATTAATAAAAGACCATTCCGAATACGGTGTATTTATTCCATTTTTTTCTCTGAGAGCAGTTCTCAGGGGTTCATTAACCCCTTCCGCCTGGCTGTCCGTAAAAATAGTCCCGCTGTCCAATATCATCATATCCGCACGATCCAGATACAGATAAAAACAGCAAGGTTCCTTATAACGGATTTTCAGATTACGGTTCTGCTCCATAATATCGGTTAAATAAGGAAAATATTTGCTGTTGTCCGGCCGCGATTCTTCCAGAAGGGAATAGTTCTTTTCATTTTTATTTACAAGCGTAATTACTTCATAATTTATTTTAACAATATCCGTATTTATCTGTTCTACATAAAGCCTTGCCGTATCCTCTATATAACGATATACCAGCTGTCTTGCCTCAAGCATGCTCTGAAACATAACTGAAATTATGCCAAGAAACAGGACCATGACAGGAATTAACACCTGAAGGGTAAGCTTTCCCATTGATTTATATTTTTTTGTCACGGTATGTTTATCTGCCATACCAGTTCCTCCCGCTACAAAAATGTGTGATGGCAGCCCTCCGAATCCGGCAGGGCTGCCTGAAAAAATATCTCCGGGTTCAATTATATCGGATTACGGACAGTATTCACAGTGAAAGTCCTCAAAAAGTAATTATCAGATCACTTCCTTCTTTCACAAATACCGGTATTACATCAATAGGCGCAGCAGCATTTACCCACTGACCTCCATCGTACACCTTCTGTGTATATGCTTCCTTCCAGCTGTATCCGGCCGGCAGGTAGACCTTTCTTTCACTTGCATCCTCTTCCATAACAGGAGAAACCAGTAAATCAGGACCAAACATGTAAGAATCATCCACATTCCAGGTATTTTCGTCCTGTGAAAAGTCATAGAACAAAGGACGCATTACCGGCGTTCCTTTTTCATGAGTAAGCTTCATCTGTTCTCTTATATAGGGACGGAGCTGTTCTCTGAGATTCATATACTTTCTGCAGATTTCAAAGGCTTCATCACCAAAGCTCCATACTTCATTATCGGCCCCCGTACCAAAAAGTCCAATTCCTGATACCATGTCACCTGCAAATCCGCTCTGCGGCTCTCTGTTTCCATGCAGTCTCATTACGGGACAGAAGCAGGCATATTCAAACCATCTGATTAACAGTTTACGGAACGTAGGATCGTCCGTCCTGGCCCCATGGAAGCCGCCGATATCGGTTGTCCACCAGGGAATTCCGGCCATAGCCATAGATAGTCCCGCCCTCACCTGTCTGTTAAAGCATTCGAAGGTACTGTCTATATCTCCTGACCAGACGAGCGCACCGTATTTTGCACTTCCAGCCCATGCAGATCTTACCAGGTTAAGGGGCATATCATCCCCTTCTGATTTCATTCCTTCATAAAATCCCTGTGTATACATTCTTGGATATATATTTCCAACTTCCATAACACTGCCCAGCTGATACCTGTAATTGGTATAATCATAGGTGGTGTACTCCGGTTCCGCCACATCCAGCCAATACAGCTTTGCCCCATTGTCCCAGTAGTTCTGTTTAATTTTACTCCATACAAAGGCTCTGGCCTCAGGATTGGTAGCATCAAAAAACAGCTCCTGTCCAAAACAAGTCATGGAAATGCGCACTCCATTTTCCGTGCGTACAAGATAACCTTTCTCCAGCATTTCCCGGAAATTTTCCGAACGATAATCCACTGTAGGCCATACGGATACCATAAGCTTTACGCCCATTTCATCCAGTTCTTTGCACATTCCCGGTACATCAGGCCAGTATTTGGGATCAAATTTATACTCTCCCTGCTGGGTCCAATGGAAAAAGTCAGCTACTATCACATCAAGGGGAAGTTCCAGTTCCTTATATTTTCTTGCAACATTAAGAAGCTGTTCCTGCGTCTGATAACGGAGCTTACACTGCCAGAATCCCATTCCGTATTCCGGCATCATAGGCGCCTTCCCTGTCAGTTCCATATAATCCTCTTCTATCTCCGCCGGCGTATCCCCCGCAATTACCAGATAATCCAGTTCTTTGGTGCTTTCTGCAATCCATTCAGTCCCATTTATACCAAAAGTAACCTTGCCCACTGCCGGATTATTCCATAAAAATCCATAGCCGATATTTGATACATAAAAAGGAACACTTACCTGGGAATTTCTCTGGGCAAGCTCCAGAATGCAGCCTTTCATATTCATATATTTCTGCTGATACTGACCCATGCCGAAAATCTTTTCTTCATCGTTTCCAATAAATCTTGCTATAAGCCGGAAATTATCGCCTGCTGCCGTTTTAAATTCTCTTCCCATAATGTTCAGAGGCATACTTGGAGTATCCTTCAACCTTCTCCAATGCTCCTTTATCAGGAGCTTTTTCTCTTGATTATAAAACGAGAGAACACCGTCTGCGTTAATAACTGCAGCTATCTTCCCATTTGTAAGCGCTCCAAAGGATTCATTTTTGCCGCTGTACATATTAGCATAAACCGTACCACTGGCATTCACATCATCAAAAACCTCAATTTTCCCTGCACATCGATCTTCAGCTGCCAATGCCCAATTATGCTCTGTAAAAACAGCATTTTTTGTTGAGCGCACACGAACTGCATTTTTTCCCCAGGCATCCACACGTACAGTTTCGTTATCAAACTGGTAATAAAGGCTTCCTTCTTTTTCAAATATCATAATTTCCCGTCCTCCATCTTATTTTATAAAGGGCACACACCCCTTTGGATGTGTGCCCGGTAATCTTACATCATCTACTTTACTTCATGGATGACATATATGCTTCATAAGCATTATTCTGAATCTCTATAAGCTCCTGAAGTCCCATTGCATCCAACTGCTTCAGATAATCATCCCACTCATTATCGATTCCGCCGTCTACAACCCAGTGAGCATATTGTGCTTCCACATATTTATAAATATCTGTCCCGAGACTTGTAAGCCTTGTTAACTCTTCATCTGTGTATTTTACCATAGGGAACGCATTGGATTTATCTGTGCGTACATATTTTGCATTTATTTCATCCTCTGCCAGCTTAATGCCGTCACCCTGATTCTCAGGAAGAGATACCTTGTCATAAAAATCAGGATTCATATACTTCGGTCCAAAGTCACGCATGGAATAAGACCATGCGGAGGTATCAAGAGAACTTCCGTCTGAAGGCACCAGTACTTCATAGGTTCCATCCCCATTATCCTTTACCTGATCCGGAATAGATCCGTAGAAGGTCTGAAGGGAAACGAGATCCGTATAAAAATCATCCGCCCACTGAAGCAGCTTTTCAGGATTTTTGCAATTTGTAGTAATCATTAATTCTCTGTCACATACATCCAGGTAATTCTGTGCATTTTCAATATAACGTTCTCCATCAGGGCCTGCTACTGCCTCCAGCGGAATAAACTGAGCGGCATTCAGTCCTGCCTGTGCATCAGCTGTCCATCCGGTGAAAAGGCCAACCTGTGAACCGCCTTCAGCCTGCAGCTTTGCAGTTGCCATAGAGGATTCCTGTGTGAAGAATTCAGGGTCAATAATACCCTTCTGATACATATCATACATCCATTTTACAGCTTCCTTGTAATTATCCTGTACAGGCATAAAAACTGGTTTGCCATCCTTGTCAAGGCCCATGTAATTATTATCACGGCTTACAAGAGTACCAAAAGGAGCAAGAATAGTACGTAAGTTTCCGCTGAGTACAGCACTGCTTGCGGAACCGGTGATACCTACTTCATTGTTGGGATCTCCATCACCGTCAGCATCCTGAGTTACAAATGCTTCCAGAACATTTTCCAGTTCTTCATAGGTTGTGGGAACTTCAAGTCCCAGATTATCCAGCCATTCCTTGTTCAGATACATAATATCCCCGCATACAGTAGGTCTTAACGGAAGTTTTTTAACCAGGCTGTAGATTTCTCCATTACGATCCTTTGCACGGGCAAGAAGCTCCGGTTCTTTTTCAAATACTGCCTTCAGGTTAGGCATGTTCTGATCGATCAGATCTGTCAGCTCTACAAAATATGATTTATTCTGCGCTACATCTGAGTCGTTCAGACAAATAGAACCGAAGAATGCGTCAGGAAGATCTCCGGATGCCAGCAGCAGTGATTTCTGCTCTGCCCAATCACTGTTATAGTAAACCTGCCAGTTAATCTTAATCCCGTGTTTTTCCTCAAGTTCCTTCATAATACCGCTTTCCAGGAAATCAACAGGCCAGGAATCCGTCCAGCGTACCGTTGCAATAGTATAAGTAGGAACATCATCGGATACGGCCTCATCTCCGCCGCTGTTCTCCGTCGTTTCGGCCTTGGCAGGCTCGCTTCCTGCAGTTGTGGTTGTTTCTGATTTGCTTCCGCAGCCGGCCAAGGTTCCAACTACCATGGTAGCCGCAAGAAAAATACCCAATCCTTTTTTCAAATAGCTCATAATCTCTCTCCTTTTCTTAATATACTGAAAGCCACAATGGCTTTACCGTCTCAGCCCTTCAGGGATCCTAACATAACGCCCTGATTGAAATACTTCTGTACAAACGGATACATACACATAATAGGTGCACTGGAAACAACAATAATTGCATATTTAATTAAATCAGCCATCTGTTTGGCTTCCACGGCCGCAGCCCCTGTCGCCATGGCACTGATAGTCTGATTGCTAATCAGTATATTCCTCAGTACCAACTGCAACGGCTGCAGTTCAGGGCTTCTCAGATAAATCAAGGCGTTAAAATAGGAATTCCACTGTCCTACTGCAGTCCACAATGCTATAACTGCAATAACTGCCTTGGATAAGGGAAGCACAATACGGAAAAAGAAATTCAGGTTTCCACAGCCATCAATCTGGGCCGCCTCCCACAAATCCCCTGGAATACTATTGTTAAAGAAAGTTCTGGCAACAATGATGTAATAAGTTATTACGGAAAACGGCAGAACCATAACCCAGAACGAATCCAGTAACCCAAAATCTTTTACCACCAGATAGGTGGGGATCAGACCACCTGTAAAAAACATGGGAATCAGATAAAATACGGTAAACAGGTTTTTTCCGCACAAATCCTTTCTGGATAACGCATATGCTGCCGGGATATTTACTATCAGGGAAATTACTGTCCCTGCAGCTGTGTAAAGTATTGTATTTTTATACCCTACCCAAAGCTGGGAATATTCAGCTAATTTCTGATAGCCTTTGAAGTTGATTCCCTTCGGCAGAAAGACAATATTACCCGCCGATACATCCGCCGGACTACTGATAGATGCAATTACAATAAAGTACATTGGGTAAAGCACTATCAGAATTATAATAAAAGCAATCAGATACAGAAAAAAATCAAATATCCGGTCTGTTCTGGATTTTTTTACCTTGATACCTGTACTGACCACATTTTTCTGTTTTTCCATTTCTCCACTCCCCTTCTATATCAAAGATGTATCACTCATTTTCTTAGAGATAAAGTTTACGCTGAGCAATAAAGCCAGATTTATAATATTATTAAAAAATCCAATTGCCGCAGAAAGACTGTACTGGTTACTTACAAGACCCATCTTGTATACATAAGTGGAGATAATTTCACTTGCACTGCTGTTCAGTGTGTTTTGAAGAAGATATACTTTTTCAAAACCAACGCTCATGATACTGCCTGTTCTCAAAATAAACATGATGGTTGCAGTGGGAAGAAGCATGGGAATGTCAATATTCACCAGCTTCTGCCATTTACTGGCCCCATCCATAGTAGCTGCTTCATACAGTGAAGGATCTACTGCGGACAGAGCTGCAATATACAAAATACTGTCCCAACCAACATGCTGCCATGCTTCGGTCCATACATAAATACTGGAAAATGCACTTGCCTGCCCCATCAAGTTGGGAAGCGTGATTCCTATGTAGCTTAACAGCTTCGCTATTATGCCATGACTAGGAGAAAGGAAAAGAATTATCATACCACACATAACAACAGTAGAAATAAAGTGTGGCAGATAGGTGGAAACCTGGAAAAACTTTTTGAACCGCCTTGCCGCCATCTGGTTGCACATCAATGCAAGTGCAATCGGAAGAGGAAATGTAACAATAATACTGTAAATACTGATAATCAAAGTGTTCTTTATTGTTGTCCAGAACTGATAGGAATTAAAATATTGTTTAAAATACTTCATTCCCGCCCATGCACTGCCCATAATCCCCTCGGCAGGTGTGAAGTCCTTAAAAGCAATGACAACACCATACATAGGAATGTAAGTAAACATGAACATGATAACCAATGAAGGCAGCATTAACAGATACAGTGAACCACTTCTTGACATTCTTTTCCACAGACTCACCTGCGGTACATACGTTTGCTGTTTCTTTTTAATTGCAGCTGTTTTTCCTGACACTCTTTTACCACTCCCAACTCTTATTTTTTTGTGCGGTTTGTTTGTAAAATTTCAATTATATGTATTGCAAATAGCGCATTGAACAAATAATTGTTGTGTTTTATAGATAAATTGTATATTTTGCCAGAGATATTATCTATAAATTCTAAGTCCAGTTATTAACAAAAAAAAGTCCTCTTTTATCATCCGAAATTTTACAGAATCACTTTTTTTTGTTATTCAGGACAGAATTTTGCTAAAGCCTTCCTATAAAAACAACAAAGGCCCTGAAAATTGTTAATTTTCAGGAGCCTCTGCCCATTTTATTCCTTAAATTTATTATCAGATATATTTCAATATGAATTGTTCTGAACCCTGTTTCGGTATTCATTGGGAGTACATCCAGCATAGTCGCGGAATGTTTTGCTGAAATATGAGAAATTGCTATAGCCTACCTCCAGTGCAACCTTACTTACTGAAAGATTAGAATGCTTCAGATATTCCTGAGCCTTTTGCATTCTGCAGGAAGACACGTAGTTGGGTATGGACATACCGGTCACATTCATAAAAATCTTTGACACATAATCTTCAGAAAGAAAAACAATGCTGGCCAGCTTTTTCCTTGATAAATCTTCTCTCAAATGATCATTAATATAATGTTTCATCTGCTCCACAACGGATTCCTGCCTGTTGTCCTGATTTCTGAAGCCCGACAGCTTTTCCAGCATATAATGTATGAAAAGCTCCATGTCGGGAAGTGTGCTTACAGCTTTCTCATAGAAATCGTCAAATTCTTTTCCATCAAAAATTCTGGTAACAAGAATATCCTGTTTATTAAGATATCTGTATATCATCTGCATTAATTCTTTTCTGAAATGCTCCAGTATCGATACCGTTACCTGATTATGCGCCCATAGGCTGCGTATAAACTCAAGAAGCTTCTGCTCTACACCTTCCAGCATATCTTCCGCCATCATTTCCTTTTCCCATACCTCCCATGGCGGAGAAATATACTCTATCTCTTTCTTAAACCACTCTTCTTCAAAAAGAAGTCCGCCTTCACCAGGAACCGCCTCCAATTCCATCTGTTCCAGAATTTTTTTGCTATTTATCAGCCCGTCCATTCTGCAAACTTTTCCTATATAAATGCAAACCCGCATATGGAGTGCCTTTTCCAGATAATCCTTGAAGGTAGCCGCCTGTTTTTCAAGCTGTTCCAGCTTCTCATTTTCCCTGAATACTAAGTACCATTCATAATCACTTCTTCTCACCAGGAAAAACTCATTCTGTTTATACCCCCCCCCGATGAAAAATTCCTCTGAAATGTTCTGTACGATAAAATCGTAAAGATTAATATCGTTTTTCTTCCGTGTATCAGAATCCGGAAATGCTCTTACAATTTCCAGACGGCCCCTTTCCGACGGCCGATAAATTCCTTCCTTCTGCGCCTTTTCCACACCGGATAAACTCATGCCATCCTGAAACAGGAACCTCTCCCAGAATGCATTCTGTTTATCCTTGCCATCTTCCTTCCGCTCATTACGTTCTCTGATAATCTCAACAATACTGGTTAATGCCTCCTCCAATTCTCTGTTCGAAACCGGTTTCAGCATATATTCCCTGGATTTCAGATTAATCGCCTTCTGTGCATATGCAAAATATGCATAACTGCTCAGGAAAATACACTCAATTGGAATTTCTTTGTTTCGAATCCACTCAAGCAATTCCAGGCCGCTCCCCTGAGGCATTTCTATGTCTGAAAGCAGGATATCCACACTGACTTCATTCAGGATTTCCATAGCCTGCCTGATATTATAGGCTGTAAGAACCGTCCCGATACCAAGCCTCTTCCATGATACTCCTTCTACCAGCTTGTCTACCACCAATCTGTCATCATCTACAATTAAAACACTGATATTCATGAGCTTTCCCCCATATCTTATGTACTCAGCATACTATATAGGTAAAAATAATTCAAGAATCATACACGGAAAAGAAAAACCGAAAAGAAAAACCCTTTACATTCCGGAAATTTTACTTAACCGACATGAAATCTATTTATGTGCAATCACTGATAATAAACAATAACGAAATAATCCCACATAATTTTTATGTGTTATTTATACATAATCAAAAAGTCTTATTCATATATTTTTATGTAAATAAAACATATCTTCTCTTTGTTTTTTTTATTTTATTTTGTATATTTTATCTAATTACATTGACTTACCTGTTTCAAAGTGTTAAAATATTAACAAATCGAGATGTCAATCGAGGGGGACATGACATACCCGGTAATCATACAAAATTTAAGGAGGTATTTTAGCAATGGGACGTTTTACTTTACCGCGTGACTTATATCATGGAAAGGGATCACTCGCAGAGCTTAAGAATCTGAAAGGAAAGAAAGCCATCATCGTTGTTGGCGGCGGCTCCATGAAGAGAGGCGGATTCCTCGGACAGGCTGAAGAATATCTGAAGGAAGCCGGCATGGAAGTGAAGCTTTTTGAAGGCGTTGAGTCCGATCCTTCCGTAGAAACAGTTATGCGCGGCGCGAAAATGATGCAGGAATTTGAACCCGACTGGATCGTTGCCATGGGCGGCGGCTCACCGATTGATGCAGCCAAGACCATGTGGGCATTCTACGAATACCCCGACACTACCTTTGAAGATCTGATTACTCCTTTTGCGTTCCCGGAGCTGCGCCAGAAAGCTCATTTCTGTGCTATCTCCTCCACATCCGGAACAGCAACGGAGGTTACCGCTTTTGCAGTTATCACGGACTATCAGAAGGGTATTAAATATCCTCTGGCAGACTTTAACATTACGCCCGACGTTGCCATCGTTGATCCTAACCTTGCGGAGACAATGCCTCCGAAGCTGGTAGCCCATACAGGTATGGATGCCATGACACATGCGGTAGAAGCCTATGTATCCACGCTTCACTGCAATTACACGGATCCTTTGGCTCTCCATGCCATCAAGATGATTCATGACTATCTGAAGAAATCCTATGACGGCGATATGGACGCCCGCGATCAGATGCATGACGCCCAGTGCCTGGCCGGTATGGCATTCTCCAATGCACTTTTGGGAATTGTTCATTCCATGGCACACAAGACCGGCGCTGCTTTCTCCGGCGGACATATTATCCACGGGGCTGCAAACGCAATGTACCTTCCCAAGGTAATCAAATTCAATGCGGCAAATGCAGAAGCTTCTGAAAGATATGCAGATATTGCCAGATTTATCAACCTTCCCGGAAATACCACCGAAGAACTGGTTGAATCCTTAATTGAAGAGCTGCGCAATATGAACAGAATGCTGAATATTCCTCTCGCAATCAAGAATTACGGAGAAGGAGGGCTTATTGCAGATAATTCCATCATTGACGAGAAGGAATTCCTTGACAAGCTTCCCGCAGTTGCGGAGCTTGCTATCGGAGACGCCTGCACAGGCAGCAATCCCCGTATCCCCACACAGGAGGAAATGGAAAAACTTTTGAAGTGCTGCTATTATGACTTAGAAGTAGATTTCTAATTACATAGGTGATTCCCCCTAAGGACACACCCCCTGCCGGCATCAATTCTAACCGGCAGGGGGTATTATTTTACAGGAAAATGCATATATATAACAACCGTTCCGCTGCGGCCGCACCGTCAGCCATCTGGCGGCGTAAATATTACAGCCTGTTTCGTCAGGAACTCATTTACGGTATTTGCCAAAAGCCTTTTCCGTATCTATATGGACCTCGCGGAAAAACAGAACCAGCCAGACGGCAAAAGCCGGAATGGCACAATATGTGTTTACAAAATACGACAGCGCTCCCCCAATCAGGAATACGACGCACCACAGAAAAAACAGGTTCCGCTGATCCCGGCTCATTCGCGCCTTGTCGTATTTTTCCCGCTCTCTTTCAGGCAGGGTATTAAAACCGCTGATCAGCATCGCGCCCTTCTCCTTAAGAAAAGCAAAAATAATTCCGAGGATCAAAAAAATAATTCCTAATAATAGACAAAAATAAAATCCCAGATTCAACATGGTTTTCCTTTCCCGGCTGCTCCTTTGCTCCCGTTACAGAGACAGTTACACCTGCTATATGCAAAGAATAACACGTTTAGCCCGGGATTCCAATTAATTTAATAGAAGCTTAATAAAATTTTACTTGTTATACCACATATATAAATATAGAATAGGGAAAAAGGAGGTATTGCTCATATGGACTTTTTAGACAAGATTGGTAATATCGCAAAAAATATCGGGGACAGGACAAACGACGCCATTGAGATCACAAAGCTCAATGCGAAAATTTCTTCAGAAAAGAATGCTGCTGCAGAGGAACTGAATAAGATCGGAGATTTTTATTATAAAAAATTTGCAGGGGAGGAACCCATCGACACAGAAATCCAGGATTTCTGCGCTGCCGCCGCCGCACATTATGAGGCGATTGAGCAGGCAAAGGCTGAGATCGAGCGGATAAAACGGGAAAATAACCCCAAAGGAAACAGCGCGGATAATGATGAAGCCCGGCCGCCGGAGGAAAACAGAAATAATACCGGCGACACTGCTGCTGCCGAACCGGAAAAGAAACCTGATCCGGCCCCGGAATCCATGGTGGTCTGTCCCGCCTGCCAGGCCCTGAATCAGGAAGGCCTGCGGTTCTGTACGCAGTGCGGCTCTCTTCTGGAGCCGGAGCCTGCAAAGGAAGCCGGGGAAAAGCCTGCCAGGAAGTGTCCTGTATGCGGCGCCGAAATGAAGGACGGCTTTGTTTTCTGCGGATGCTGCGGTGCGAAGATAGCGGAATAAAGGCGCAGTGCATATTGAATGATACAGGGGATTCTAGCTGTGCCATATGTTACAGACATAGAAAACTTTGGCGCCCCCGCAACTTTAATTACTAAAGAACCGGCCGCCGGCTGTGAAAGGGAATTGAGGCTTTCACGGTCCGGTGGCCGGTTTTTCTTTTTACTCATGCCGCATAATTACCAGAATCCAGAAAATGAACAGGTATTTTCACAGGCATTCTGACACCGAGCTGTACATATTCCAGTACATTGGTTTTTACATGCATCAGTTGCACATTGGGTAATATCCCTGGGAACGAAATCACAAATTTCTAATTCTTCAAGTTTACTTTCAAACATACCTTAATCCTCCTCTCTTAAAAATTTTTAATTGTTACCATAGTCCCGACACTGCGCAGTCTGCCTGGCATGAATAGCCGCAGGCAGCTTGACATGCGCCAGTACATAATCCCTTACAGGCTTGCTCTGCACATTGTGGGTCTACTCTAAGTATTTCATCCATAGACAGCAATTCCTGTAATTTACTCTCGTACATGCCTGCCCTCCTTTCTTTTATAAACCCTTTGTTTTCCATCATTATTTTATTCCGTAGCCATTGCTACCCATTTGAATATGTAAACAGATATTTGTAAGTCTCGGAATTCGCGAGTAAAAAATCATGGTTTCCGGCCAGTTCAATTCTTCCTTTATCTAAAACAAAAATTTTTACTCCTTCTCTGGCTGAATTTATCCGGTGTGTTGCATGTATAATAATTTTATTTTTACTTTCTTTTCTCAGAATAAAATTAATATCTCTTTCTGACTTGCCATCTAAATCCGATGTAATTTCATCAAATAGTAAAATACTGGCTTTACTGACAAGTGCCCTTGCAATATTAATTTTTTGTTTTTGCCCGCTGGATAGTGTAACTCCATTTTCACCTACCTTCGTGTTATATCTCTCCGGCAGAGATTCAATAAAATCTGAAAGACCAACCTTTTCATATACATTGATAATTTCGTTATCATCGTCTACATCGCAAAAAAAACGTATATTTTCTAAAAAAGATATGTTTTCTATATAAGCATCCTTAGAAATATATTTAACCGAACGTCTCAAGATAGGAAGAGGGATATTCATAAGTTCCTTTTGTCCAAACCAGATATCTCCACTTGTATAGTCATAATATCGCACTAGCAACTTTAATAAAGTACTTTTGCCGGATCCATTTTTTCCTACCATGGTATATAAACCATTTTCATTAATTTCAAGAGAAATTCCATTTAATATATTACGTCCCTGAACATATGAAAAGAAAACATTATTCACAAGCAATAAATTAAAAACTTGAATTTCCACATCCTCTTTTTCCTTTATAAGAACCGTTTCAGAAGGCAGTTTTTCTATATCCTTCAGACGTTTTATACAAACCTGTACTTTTTGTGATTCCAGGTTTAAATTTAAAATCCGATCTACTTCTTTCGTTAAGAAAGAAATATATGTCAGAAATGAAATCATATTTCCTAGGCTAAATTCATTTTTCCATATCATTATGGCTGCAAAGTAAAAAAGAAGGAGAGATGAAAAGTTCATAATCAGACTTCCGCAAATTACAGCATGTGAACGAAGCTTCTTTTCTTTCCTGGTAATTCTCCATTGACCTTCCATCAGGTTACCAAACAAATTAACATATTTATCTTCAACAGAATAAGTACGAAAGGAAATTATGTTATTTAATACATTAACTTGAAAAGTATAATATTTATCCCAATAGGAGCTTTTTTCTGTCTGTATTGCCCCATATTTCTTCTTAAAATAGAAATTAACTAAAAATGAAAGTGGTATAAATATAAGCGCAATTCTGGACAGGTTCCCGGATATATTAAATATGAATATCAGTGAAATAACAGAATTCAGGAAAATTGATATGACTGATGTAACCAGGCTAATAAAATATGTTGTAATCACTTCTATATCACCATTTAAACGTGATAACAATTCTCCTTTTCCCATCCGCTCAATTTCCAGGCATCTTAATAAAATAATATTTTTAAAAACATTACTTTTTATTTTAGAGGTAATCCGGAAGGATATCCATTCCCCATAATAACTTTCCATCACATGTAACATATTTACCATAATTACCGAACTGAAATACACAAAAAGAATTGAGCTAAATCCCTTTACATTTATATTTACAACACTGTCAATTAATTTTCCATAAATAAGCGGTTGTACACAAGCCATAGTCAGTCCTGTGAACAAGAGAAAAATGAGCGTTAATAAATGTAATCTATACCCGGAAGTATAGGAATATAAAAAATCGTATATTGCTCTTTCTTTTTTACACGTCACTTTATCCTCCACTGTAGATGTCTAATTAAGTATTACATCCTCCGCATAGTCCATCCAGACAATGCAAATCCACGTCTTTCCTGGTGTTAATTTGATTGTATCCCCATTTTCGTCAACATAAATAGCAGGATCGTTATCACTGAAACGCGACCAGGTACCTTGAATTATTTTTCCTCCTGTGAATACCTGTACAGGATATCCATTATCTCCATGAGTGCCGAATGCCAGGTAATCATTTTCATCTCTGACTTCACCGTAACAGTACTGCAATATTACATTGTCATAGCTTAATTGCCTTCCTGTCTCTTCATCAATTTGCGGGCCTCCATACTGATATCGGTTATATTTTCCATCCTCATATTTAAAATATGCCTGAATTTTACCATAGCCGTTTCTGGCATTCCCGGATTTCCCTCCAGGATAAATTTCATGTACCTCCGGCTTATCCTGATATAAATCATCATCTTCCATAAATATAAATTTAGGTTTGAAGGTATCATGATAAGTTAAAGAATATTTAAACTTTTCCACATCTAATAATATATCCGGTCCTGACGTTATGACATTGTGAGGCGCCTTTCTGTCAACAGTTCTGTGGAAAGCATATTGTGCCGGATGATTAATTCCCGCCACCGCCGCGCTGATGGCATCTACCCTCCCACTATTAAGCAGTTCACCCACATATAGAGTCGCCTGTCCAAAATGACAATAAATAGCATCATGCTCCAAGGCACTATATACAAAATAATCCCTGCTGCTTCGAATATACCCTATTTTCTCAATATCCTCCCAGTCTTCGAAAATACCCATCAACCGGGTAATACGGGTTTCTACCGGAGCCTCGTATATGACAGCGGCTTTTTCAATTCCATATTGGGGGCAGCCACTTTTAATATTACTCATCATTACTGCTATCGGCCTTTTATTTTTCTGTTCCTCCGCTATTGGCAGACCAGTAAGATAACTATATGTATTATTTTCTTCCGATATACTCTGCTGCGGTTCAACATCTTCCTCTTTCTCCGGTTCCGTGGACGCTACACTTTCCATACTGTCAGGGGTTATGTGTTGAAATTCCTTATCTCCGCATGCCATAAGCGAACCGGAAATTACCATTGCCAAAATAACAAACCAATATCTTCTATTATACATAGTTGTCCACCGTCCCATACTTTTCTATTCGTCCATTACAACTTCATTTGTATTAAAATCAATAAATAAGTTTCCTTTTGCCCATCCCTTTATCTCTGTATTATTACTCCACCATGCAGTGTATTCATTCATTAATACAAGATAGTCATTTTTGAGGTTTTGAAACAGCTGTTCATCAGTTTCTGCATTGATAACTTTAGCCAGATTTTCCATTGCCAGCTTTTTTTCATACAACTCAAGAATCTCTTCCTTCTCTTTTTCTGATAAAATATCAATTACTTTCCGCATAATTAATCCTCTTGCATACATCTAGTGTGTATAAAAAGAATACAAGGAACTATCGACTCCTCCTATGTTAGAAATCGGATCCATATACTCTGTATCGTCTATTGGTTCTCCCTTACAGCCTATATCCAATTGATATTTTTGTGTGACAGAACGTTCTATATAGCTTTTCTTACATTGATATGAAGGAGATACATTCACCTCATTAGTTGCTTTTTTATTACGGTAAATACAATTCCTGCATTGATAAGCATCACATTTCTGGCATATAGGATGGTAGTCCATATTATATAGATGTTTATTTAAATGCTTATTTATGCCCTCACCGATACTTCCTATCGAAGGCTCAAGCCCGCTCTCATAAAGTCCAACACATGTATAGATATCACCATCCGGCGAAAGTACAAAAGTTTTTTCTCCCGCTTTACAATTACTGAAGTCTTTTAGATAATAGCGGTCTGTAATTAAGTTTAATTCCTTTTTTCGATTTTTTATCAATTCCTTTTCTAAAATAGAAAGCTGTGCTTTATATATGTCAAATTGGAAATCCGCGCTCAAATTATGAATATTAACATTAATCCTATTAGATTTCTCCATAAGCTTACTCACATTTTCTGCGAGTTCGCCTATATTTTGTTCCTGAATGTTAAAAATACAGTTATCAACAGGTGCAGCTTCAACTTCATTAGGCGTATTCATTTCAAATACGGGAAGTACATTTATATACTTACCCAGAGCTTCCTTATACACATCAGCTGATACAATATGCCGAATACTAAATTCATGTATAATGGGAATATCAATATCTAACACCCTATGATTAGGATGAACCAGCACTGCTTCATAGAAGTTTCTATAACAAAAAGATAATCCTTCCGCTAACACTTCCTTAGCCATAACTTGCGATTCTTCTTCTTTTGTATTGCAATAGCAGCAATAACTAACATAATTATCAGATAATAAAAAATACATTTGGCGTCTGTCCTGATGCCACCTTCTTTTTATACCATATCTTTCATGTAGCCTGGCAAAATAATAATCATTTGCCCTGACACGGGCCTTATGCATTTTACAAATGTACTTGGATCTTTGAAAATTGGTATCTGTATCAGCTTCGTCATAATTAAACCCCTGGCAATGATTACAACCCTGTGCCACAGGACATTCCAGACATTCGGCATCACTTTGGTAGCGGTTGCTTGCAACCATAAACGGCCTTATTTTTTCCATGTCGATTCCGTTGTCAACATCACCTATTATCCACTCTTTTCTTTTATTCAGGGAATATGACTTATAACGAATACAAGGATAAATTTTTCCATCCGGTCCTAAAGCAACCATTTTGCCTGCCCCGCATGTTGGCCGATCTAATAATTGTGGTTTCAGGTATCCGCCAATACTTTCAGAAAAGAACGTACAATTATATTGTCCATATAAATTGTTATCAAGGATATAATCACCTAATTGCTTCAGCTGCTCCTCCAGTATACTATCGTCTCCTTCTCTCCAGACATTTTCAAATACTACATTTGCAGCAACATCCGTGATCCCCATTTCCCATAAATTAATTATGCTGTCCTTAAGATATTTAAGATCCTCGCTGGAAAATGTAACTTTTGTACTAGGTGCAAACTCTTTAAGATATAAGGGTATATTGGATAAAACATAATCATAGGAACCAGAGCCATCCGGAAATACACGTTGTAAATCATGCTTTTCTTTATTACCATCTATTGTTAAGCCTACCGATACTTTTCCTCTGTTCTTTTCCAAATACCTCTGTACCTTCTCTTCACCAAAATTTATTCCGTTAGTTGAAAAGCTGAATCGGTAATTCCAGAACCAGGGGTGTTTCATTACATATGCCTGCACTTTAAAATAATCACAAATTCTATCGATCAGTTCAATCTCAAGAAATGGCTCCCCGCCGATAAAATCAAGTATGACAGCCGGACCACAATGAACTTTTCCGCTTAATATGTAATCAATAAATTTTCGTGCTGTTTCGAAGCTCATTTTATTATCAGTTGATTTGTGCGAAATATAACAATATTTACATCTTAAATTGCAATCTTCTGTTACAACAAAAGTAATAGACTGGGCAGAACCATCACGCCATGAAGAGAGCCCTTTTCCCATTTTATAATTAGTTGTAATTAATTTGTTCATATTCTTCTCCATGATAATAATAGAAAATACTTTTTACAGAAAACAAAAAATTATATTATGTACTCAGTATTCAAACGGTTTTATAGTTCCTATAACCATTCCATCGATATTTTTATAGTTCATATAAATATCATTACGTATCATTCTATCTGATTCTTTAAATACATATAATGTGTCTTCCTGTATATTACCCCTAATTTTACTTTGATCCATTAAGTTCATATCCCGAACCGTTTGACAGGATAATTTAAAACCATTCACAGTCATTCCATTTTTAGCTGCGTAAATACTCAAGCTATATAACATTTCTTCATCATCAAAAATATTAGAAATAAAAACAATATGCTTTAACTTTTCGTCATTTGCCCATTCCTCCCATATTCCATCTTCTAAACGACTTTTATAACAGAAATTAGTACTAAACTGAACCTTTCTATGTATTAATTGCCACTTCTCGTCTTGAACTTGTACAATAGTAAATAGAACTAACAGAATAATTAAAATATTCTTCCAAGGTATATTTTTCTTCAGCCATATCACACATCCTAATATGACTAAATAGACAACCGGCCAAATAAACCGGCCGCAATTACCAATACGCAGCCATATGGAATAAACCCAAGTCGGATACTCTATCTTTAAAAGTATTTTATTTCCGTAAGTTATCCAAGGGGATAAGGAAATTAAAATAGACAATATTGATAAAATCAAAAATGCCAATCTATTTTCATGAAAATTTTTAATAAATAATCGAGGACATTTTTCTTTATTAACGAATATATATATAAATTTATTTAATAAGTAAACTACTAACCCAACTATAAATAGTAATAAAATACCAGTTCCTGGATATGCCAATCCCTCAGAAGGATTTTCACCATATACCACAAAGCTAGGTATCAACTTTGACCATCCCTGTGGATTTAGAAATCCGTTCAAATTAAAGCTTCCTTGTCCTATTAAAGTAGAATCCGGTAAATGAAAATGAGAAAAACCTCCCAAAAGTGTTACTGTCACAATAGCCACACATATATAGGAAAAAAAATCCTCTAGTGTATGTATTTTATTTTTATTCAGTATAATATCTGATAGCAAAAAGCTAAAAAAAATAATACCACAAATAGGTATAAAATATAGATGAATACTTCCTGCCAAAAAACCAGCCATTCCCCATACAATAATTTTCTTTCTTCGCTCCATCAATTTTCTTTTAACACCCACATATAGTGAAAAAAGAATCAACCACTGAGCACCTAACGCAAAGTTTAATGATACTTGTTCCAGTAAAATTGGAGTTATCACAAAAAATAAGCTACTTATCACAGCTATCATTTTATTTTCAATGAAATGATAAATAAGAAGGGAACTATAGGCACCTTGAAGACCCATACACAGAATAATCCATAGCCCAAAATACTGAAACTCATTTGGTAGAACTACATCGAACAGTTTAAAAAAAATTGCACATAATGGTATTGAATTTGTATAGATAATAGATACAGGATTAGGGTATGTTATATTATTCATTAATCCAATGGGGAAAAGCCATTCACTATTTCTAAAAAAAATCCATCCAAGAAAGTTTTGGGTGATATTACCACCACCCAAAAGCCAATCCGTATATGTAATATTCAAAATTTGTGTACCAAATATACATATAAATGATATGCATCCCACCAAAAAACCAAGTATACACACATTGTTTCTACCAAGATATCTCATAAGCTTCTGTAACGTTGTTTTTGCCCCCTTATTTTTCTTTCTGTAAACAATACTTTTATCTAAAAAAATTAATTTATCTATAACATCAAAAATTAAATGTCGAAATCAATTTGAAAAAATAAAACTCTAACGAAAATAATATAATCTAGATAATTGTAAAATAACATTATAACGACTTATATCTTATTTTCATTACATGAAATCTAACTTAATATGAATGACTTTTTATAATACACCAACATACAATTTATATGCATGTTGGTGTATTATAAGATTGTTAATTAAAAATTTTAATCATGATTATTAAACTTATTGCAATATAATTTTTAAAAATGAGGTGCATGGCTATAACCACCAGCTATTGACTTAGTTGTAGCACCGCAATTAGTACAATGGGTATCTTTCCAGATAATTACTTCACACATTGTACCAGACAGATTATTACAATGTGACTCATACGTAGACGAAACATTATTCATTTTTTCGCAACATACTTGTATTCTAGGTTGTGCCGCGGAACAGGGGATAGAAAACATAAAAGCCAATGTAAGAATAGGTAAAATAATATTTCTTTTTTTCATACGCTTTGCTCATCCTTTCTAGTATAAGTATTAAAATACTTTCATTTTCAATAAAATTATATAGTACTGTTTACTCTGCAGAGTTTACAATAAAAAAATATCATATTCAGATTAAAATTTGTCAAAAATAGCTCCATCCGTCATTTTTTGACCCTATAAAAAAGGAAGCATACAAAGTTAGACCACTTGTATACTTCCATCGTTGTTTTTATATCAATAAAACACATCCAACACCAACTATTCCATTCATAAGTCCCAAAGAATTTACCTCCTGAGGGAGCATTTTGTTCCAGTCCAAAACATTTTCTATAAAATTATTCCATGTATCATTCATGGCTTTTTTTTGAAAATAATCTACCCCAAATACTTTTTCATATTGCTTCATTATCCAGTAGTTTCCTGCCATACCATGGCAAAGACACATTCCACTCCTTTTCCAATTTGAAAATAATATTGAAGATGCACTATCAATATCACGAGCAACCTCATTATTCCCGCTATATTCCTTTAAGGAAATCAGTTTTAGCCTTGACAATAAAATTCCTGCCGCACCATGACACCATGCATTTCCAAATATCTCCTTGTCGGGATATCGTAAATCAACCCAATTCCTATTTTCTAAGGAATAAAGAGAATTCTCATAAGCTAATATATCATCAATTATTTTTCTATATTTTATTTTATGAGTAATACGATACAAATCAATATATGCTGATAAAAACCCGCTATTTCCATGTGCCATTCCTCCTAATGCTCTTGTTACTGTTACATTTGTCCATCCTATACCAATACATTGTTTTTGTGCATGAGCTATTAAATAATCTCCCATCTGTATAGCCAAATCTAAGTATTTATTGCCACCAAATTCATCATGCATCTTTATTAACAAGGTAATAGCACCGGCATTTCCTGATAATAAGTCAAATTCCATATCTTTCCGGAATGTATCTTTTAGTTTTATTATTTGTTTGTCGGCATAATCCTTAAATATATTTTTCTTTGTAAGCATATATAAGAGATAATAGGTAAATGCAATAGATCCTTCTCCAACCAATAACCCCGTTTTACATGATTCAAGGGATTTGTTTGAATCCGTAAATAAGAATAGCTTCTTGAGAATTAATCTATACATTCTATTACAAACCGGATATTTTTTTATCTTCAGCAATGTCAAAAAGAAAGCAATTCCTCCAATTCCATCATAAAAATCCATCCCGGCTGAGGTTAGATACCAGCTGTTACCTTCTTTCATTTTAACAGTAATCCATCCTATATCCTCATTTTCAACAACTGCTCTTTTTTGTATTAACTCATATATTTTTTGGATACCTTTTCTGACGCATAAGGTATCAGTATTGCAGCCCTTATCCTCACTATTCAGATATTTGTTTATTCTTACTTCCGGGTTTGACATTTTCATAGATAGTTGAATAAAGTCTATTTGCTGTTCCATATCAACTTCTGTTATATTTTTTATTCTCTTTTCATAACAAATCTTTGGGGAGGCTGAAAAATATGCCAAATTTTCATCACCTCTGCAGGATAACAAAGGTATATCCCCTTGAAAAAGTGCTTCAATCTCAAGTTCTGTAAAATATTTATCTTTTCCTTCTGAAGTATCTGTAAAAAAAGGAGACGTTTATCAGAATCTTTTAAAAATTCTATATGTAAAGAACTGGACAATAACATACTATATTGCTGAGTATGTCTGATCAGGATACGACACTGTTCTTTCCAGAATGTCTCAAATAGTTTTTCTGGATTTGTCTTATCTTTCAAGAATATACGGTACGCAGTTCGAAAACCAGTACATATTTCTTCAATATAATCTTTAGGATTAATTTGTTTGCCTTCAAAAACAGGGAGACTCTTTCCTTGTTGTATCTCCCTATACTCATAATCAATATACATTTCAGAGGTCTTTGCTTTTTTTATAACCGGAAGCTTTACGGTACTCTTTAAATCTGCATCATAATTTAACGCCCCAAATATAACCCCTTTACCTGCTGCACTCCATGAAGTTGTCGGAAGAATAGCTGTGCTTAATACAGAATCCTGTATTATCTTAGTTATTCTTTCTTCCGCATTTTTAATATCGTGTATTTTTTTTATTCCTGGCAAAGTTTCCAAATCCAATGCAGCAGGGAATTCCCCCACCGCCAAGAAATTTTCCTGATGCATATCGGATGCATTCAGTAACATACATAGAAAAAGCTGGACCCCCATACGCATAAAGTATCTTTTTACCTGAAGCTTATTTTCACAGGATGAGCATTCCAAAAATTCTTCCCAGCCATAAGATCCCCTATCATATAGTTTGAAATAAAAAGGAGCCAGGCCCATATTTCTATAAAACAGGTTAATTATTTTGTGATACAATATCTCCTTATGAAGGCTGTGAGGTTTGTATATAAGTGTTGTACCATTATCTAAAGTACATCTGGCAACGCTTTTACCTCCTGAATGCCAGTCAGAACAATTCATATTCAATGAAACTATTTTAAGAAAATTATTGTTATTGCAAAATTTTTTAATTATCACTTTCTTATCCATGTCTATATGTTCAAGAAGTTCATTAAGATTTTGCCATGCAAATGTTATTTTGAGCCATATTAGTCGCATCATTTCCGGATATTCTTTGCATAATTTTTTTAATTCACCAATATTACAAAGCCGTTCTCTACAATAATATTCATATTCCTCTATTATATTCTCTCCCTGCAGTTTACCTTGCTCTTTCCACAAATGCATATCATAAATACAGACACGAATCGGTATATCTTGAATGCTATATGCCAAAACTTCAGCTATCATCTGTAACGGTTCAACTAAGAATTTATGAACAAGCTTCACTTTTTTTACTTTCTTCAGGAATGTGTTAATTATATTTACATAAAATGGTTCGAAAACTTTGTCCTTCAATTGAAATTTTTTTACATCTGTCTTGGATTCCTCTGATTCGTAAAATTCTTTTGTTAGATTCTCTATTTCGAATATATAAGGCTGATCAGACTGAATAAAAGTTTCCTTTTCATTTTCCAATATTTGTTTATATAATTTTTCCCCCAGTATTTCATTCCAAAATACTGTATTCTCCTGTAATATTCTTTTAGCCTCCATAGATTTTCACCTTAAATAGGAAATTATAAGACTTTTTTATAAAATTTTCCTTTGTTCTTATTTTCCTTTGTTTTTAGCAACAAGATAAAGTAAAAAATGGTCCACAATCGTTAGTTATCGAAACAATTACTTCTATTTCTGACTCTGGACTAAGCTTTTCTGCCTCTTTAATTTCTGATAAAATATCACCTGCATAGTGTTCTAAATTCTCCATTAAATCTGCCTTCTTCCTTATTTACTTTTTCTTACATTCCAAATGTTATCTGTACTGTAAAAATACCATCTCCATAGTTGATATCCATTCTTCCATGATTACGTTCCACTATCCCTTTTACATTTTCAATTCCCCATCCATGCTCCCTTCCTTCTTTAGATGATATAAATTTCCTTTTCTTTTTTACCGGCTCTTCCAAATAGCTGTTTTTCAGACTAAGTACAGTAATATTATTTGCCCTGTAAAGTTTAAGTTCTACGTTCCTCCTTCCTTCGTCACACTTTGCCGCAGCATCTATCGCATTATCCAGCAGATTTCCCAGAACAGCAAAAAAATCATATTCTTTAATCGGGCTTTCCATAATTTCAGTTTCCAGCTTTAGCTCAACATATTTCTTCTTAGCCTGACTTCCGGCATTGTTAAGCAGATTGTCAATTCCATTACAGCCAGTCCAGATTCTGACCATCTGTTCTTTCTTAAATTGCGCATACCTCTCAATAATATAATCTTTCCCCTTCTGATATTCTTCCTTTTCCATACATTCTAAAAGGTACTGGAATTCATATTTTCGATCATGGTTGATTTTTCTGATTTTATCCTGCTCCTGCATTATTAATCTGAAATTTTGTTTTATACTTTTTTCATTGATATACATTATATTTAATTTAGCTTCAGCTATTTTATATAATAAAATAATACTCAATAATAATATAAGAAATATCAGGCAGAGAATTAATAAAATTGCCAGCCAAAATACATGCGTTGAAAAACCATCAATTCCCAGATTCCATAGGCCTATCCCCATAACCCATTCAAAAGTACCAATAGCCAGCACTAAATATAAATATCTGCTCAGAATTATTCTCAGAAAACTCTTAATTTTTCTAAAATTGTACCTTAATATAAGAAAAAATATTAAAAGAATTACACAACCATATAACCTTATCAGCATATTTTCTACACGGATAAGCTGTGCCAGACTATAATCTGAATTAACTCCAACCAGAATAAGGGCCGGCAGAATACATAAAACACAGAAATTATTATAAAACAGACACCAGCTAAAAGAAGTCTTCCATTTACAGTTGCTCCATTTCCAAAGACAGATACTTTCCACTACAGCAACAAATACTACTGCTGTTAATGATATCTGACTGTAATAGTTATTATATAATTCCATTATAAAACACAATCCTGTCATCAAATATGCGTAAACTTTTACACCTCCCTTTTTTCTTCCGTAAACACCTATAAACAATCCCATTCCCACCAACATATGAAGAGAAACTTCAATTATTGATAATATTACATGTACCATCATTTAATCTTCCCCCAATAGGTAAGGACTTTTTCTCTGACCATTTCATATTTTGAACGGCTGATATGAAGTTCTGTCCCTCCGGTAAGATAAACCTTTTCTCTGTCACAGGAACACACATGGCAAACATTTACAATACATCCCTTGTCAATATAAAAAAACTCCTCCGCATCCAGCTCCTGATATACTTCCTGTAATGTCTTTCTTTCTTTTATTACACCACCACGATAGTATATTATTATGTATTTATGATCCTTAACAATATAATAGATATTACGGTATAATATTTTTCCAAAGGAACTGCCTGCTATATATAGATATTCTTTTTCATTTTTCTGCTCAATTATCGGTACAATGCAATCTAAAGCTTCCTCTAATAAGTTCTCCAGTCTCTGCATGTCTTTAGTAATATAACGAAAAGCTCTGACTTTGTAGCCTTCTAATGCATATTCCTCATAGTTAGATATAAAGATTACAAATGACTCCGGCAAATATTTTCTGGTCTCTTTTGCTACCAGTATTCCACTTTGCTCCGGTAATTCAATGTCCAACATAAAAATATCGTAGTATTCCTTTTCCTTTAGTTCTATAAGTAAAATCTCAGCTTTTGAAAACAAATAAATTTCTGACCGAATTCCCTTACGATTAAAATATTTATTAGTTATATTATTAATAAAAGTTCTGTCTTTATCAGAATCATCCAAAATTGCTATACGAATCACTTTTTTTCTCCTTTGTTTTCAGACGATTAAAGAAGACCATAAAATTGCTTGAACCGATTATCTTTTTATCCTAAAGCTTTTAAAATCCTAAACACTTATACGATTATTTATATTTTATCAAATCTACTGTTAAGAATACTCCTTTGACCTTATTCTGTCGTTTTTTGACCCTCAACTGTACGAATCGTAACATTTTACAAGTCCTTATTCTTATTTTATCTGGCACTAAAAAATAGAAATGTCTCTGACAAAGAGCCAGAAGATAAGCGTATGACCATAAAGCCTGATAAGAACCGGGAAGACTGGCTGAACAATAGAAATAGGTAGGAGATACAATTGGAGGTCTAAAAACGACTGAATAAAGACAAATATACAATTGTTGTACTAAGTTTGTTAATATATAATAAATAATACTTGAGATTGAGAAATTTATTAATGGATCTAGAAAAGAATTAAAATTTAACGGGACTATTGGTAGCAAAAAATAGGACTGAACAGGGAATTTTGTTAAATAATTTTTAACCTGAGCTCTGTATAGTTACAATATTATTGAAATTTGGAGTGTTTATTGAGCATTTAGAAAGGAAGTGATACCGATGAAGATCAACAAGTAGTAAAGTACATAAAAGGGACTATAATTATTTGCAAAGGATAAATAATATTTTATTTTCAGGGAAAAGAGGGATATATTTTATGAAAAATAAATTAAAAGCAATAATACTTTGTATTTGTATGATGACATTGTTTTTTTCAATGTCGCTGTCTGCCGCAGAACCAAATAAACTTACACCCATTGAAATAGATCAAATATTGAAAGACGTTGAGCCAGTTGAGGTTGAGCCGGGTGTGTACCTTAGAAAAGAAGGAAATCTGAGCATATATGACATAGATGCCTCTAAGTGTGAGTTCGGTTTAAAACAGTCAGATGCAAGGACGCCAAGAAGCATTTGGGATTTGGGAATTCCATATATCGCATCATTTTCTGCAACGGGAATGGCAGCATCATCAGTGGGTTTTACAGGATATGATACAATTTATGTACAGTTTACTAATGTAATTTGTACAACGAGTTGGAGATCTGAACTACATATTTCATCCCTTGCAGTTGCATCAGCATGGCAACCTAGTACAACTTCAACGTATACATCAAAATTCTACAATCTGGATAAAAATGAAGTATACCAAGCTGTATTTAACAAAAATGCGGACGATGGTGTTTATGCATCGGGACTTATGAAGGTTTATAAGTAGTAATCATGTTTTAAGGATATGCAGTAACTTTCAACTATGGGGAATAGCATTTATTGCTGTTCCTCATAGTTGAATTATTAACCTCAACAATATAGGAAAAATGGCTACAAGCAGATAACAGAAAAGGCTAATACTATGAAAACAAATATATATAGACCAGATGCAAAATTATATAAATTAATAGTTTGCATAATAATCTGGTCATTACAGACATTTGTATTTGCTTACCAATGGATTAATTATTACTCATTTACAGTAGTTATTCAGGGTTTGGGAACCAAATTCTATTTTAAGGGACATGTACTATTTATAACAATATATTTTGTATTGCTTTTCTTTTTTCAAAAGACCTATGGGAGCGATGACATAGTTCATTTAAAAGGAATGGAAGGTATGGTTTCCCAACTGGTTCCGATATGTATAGTAAATATATTTGGTTATTTTATGATCTCCTTGTTGAGAAACTGGACAGTTAGAATATCGCCCATACTGTTGGTAACCATTCTGCAGCTGGTTATTTCTGAAACAGGTATCATTGTTGGAAGAAGCATAAATCAGAAATGTTATTGTCCAGTGTCCGCACTATTCCTGTATCGTTCAGAAAAAGATAAAAATATTTTAGAAAAAATTGACTCATTAAATGATGTTAAAATAATAGATTCGTTATGTATTTCAGAAGGATTAGATAGGCTGAAAATGGTAATAGAAAAAGGCTATCAGGCCGTCGTTTTGCAAAAACCGGAGGGGGAATCGCTTGAGGATATTTTAAAATATTGCTATGCATGCGGATTACATATATATATCATTCCTTCAATTGCGGATGTTTTGATAAAAGGTTCAGTGCAGTTACATTTTTCCGATGTACCAGTTTTGTACGTAAATAATAGGGCAATTACTGTAGGACAAGAGTTAATAAAAAGGATGTTGGATATTTTACTGTCTCTTATATTATTGCTGCCGGCAAGCATTATTATACTGATTTTTACCGTTTTGATTAAATTTGAAGATAGGGGGCCTGTTTTCTATCGTCAGAAGCGTTGCACTAAGGATAATAAAGTTTTCTATATTATAAAGCTGCGAAGTATGAAAATTGATGCAGAGAGTAACGGAATTGCAAAACTTGCGGAAAAAGATGACATAAGAATTACTTCTGTTGGTAAAATAATAAGAAAATTTCGTTTTGATGAGCTGCCTCAATTATGGAATATTTTAAAAGGGGAAATGTCTTTTGTAGGACCAAGGCCGGAAAGGCCAGAGATAATTCAAGAATATTTAAAGGAAAGACCTGAATTTGTTTTTCGTACAAAAGTAAAAGCTGGATTAACCGGATTTGCCCAGGTTTATGGAAAATACAACACATCGTATCAAGATAAGCTGAAACTTGATTTATTTTATATTGAGAATTATTCCATTTGGCTGGATTTAAAATTATGTATGGTTACTTTAAAAACGATCTTTAAATCTGAGAGTTCTGAAGGTATAAAAAAGGATTAGTATTACAGTTTCCGGTTGGTGAAAAAATAGAGGCTTTTACAGACCGGAAACAGCCTTAATTTGCTCCTCAATACCTATATAAATAAAGGGCACATGAAATTTTCTAAAAAAATTTCATGTGCCCTTTGTATTAATAATGATTCCGGCGGAACAAAACAGTACAGTTACTTTGTAACAGCTCACCTGTTATTCCCTGTTTTTTTCTTCAAACCTCTCCACAGCCTCCCATCTGGCGGCTTCCTTGGCCTTTGCATTCTGCAGATCAACCTCCAGCATGGTTTCATAACCAAGCTCCATCACTTCCTTGTACATCTGATCATACAGGCGGTTGAATTCCTGTTCATCGTCCGCGAATACCATATTCCAGGAATATTCCTGGATAACCTTGCGGCACTGACGCCTGATTGCGGCCATCTCGGAATTTTCCTGGGGAGCCATGTAGCCGGTGCCGGGGGATACCAGGAGCTTGTTGTTCTTCTCCAGGTACTCCATGGTGCTGTTTGCCCCCATTTTATCCCTCCAGTCCTGTTCCAGCGGGGATATATCCCTGTTCCTTACGGAATCCCATAACAGATAGGCATAGGGATATCCGTTTTCATCAAGCTCACAGGAGGCCACTGTACTGTAGTTCAATGTAGATATTCCTTCTGACCAGGTTCCTGAACCCCATTCCTCGGGAACCTCTGCATCCTCCCCCAGCAGCGCTTTTTTTCCAAAATCGGTTAAAACGGGGCCATCTTCGCCATATTCCCAGCACAGCCCCTCCGGGCCGGCCATGCCGCCGGATGTCTGCGCCCTGTTGCTGCGGATCCCTTCCGGGGAGTACAGCCAGTCGATAAAGGCCGCCAGCCTTTCCGGATCCTCTGCCTGGGAACCAATAGACATAACCACCTTCTGGTTTCCTGCCGGGCTGCAGCCATAGGAGTAGATGACCATATCACTGATATCCGCCATCATGAAGCCCTTTCCTTCCTGAACTCTGGCTTCCGTATTATATGCGGGCTGGGCAACCCAGGGCCATGTGCAGAACAACAGCTGGCCTTCCTTATATTTTTTTTCAAAGCTTTCGTAGGTCTGTGTGCTGGATTCCGGATCCACAAGCCCCATCTGATTGGCGTCAAAATATAATTTCAGCACCCTCATATACAGGGAATCCGGTTCAATTATACTCTGATAATCACTGCTGTCCGCCTTCACCAGAACAAAGCCGTACTCGTCATAACCATAAAAACAGCAGGGTTGCTTTACCGCATTCATCAGATTGGAATCCCAGTCCTTAAAAAAAGAAAAGGCATAGGTCCTGTCCCCGTTTTCCGCCGCCGGCTCCAGCTCCTGCATCTGCTTGAGCACCGGGAGCAAATCCTCCAGGGTGTCTATTTTGGGATATCCAAGCTCCTTATACAGATCCCATCTGACATAAGGGCCGTAGATAGGATCAGGATCCTCCATGGGTGTCTGAGGGGAGTTCATGGACACTTCCGAAGGGATTGCGTAGATTCCGGGCTGTGATACGCTGTCGTTCAGGGCACGGATGGCGCCTTCAAAACGCATGATCTGGCGGTCCTTAATCATCGGCTCCATATCAATCAGAAGCCCGGCCGTCACCATATCCTGCAGCGCCCCGTTTTCTGCCGGACATATGATCAGGTCTCCCAGATTCCCGGCGGCGGATCGGATTTCAAACAGGGTATCCCCTCCGCCGGAAACATTGGGGGCTATGATATTCAGCTCCATGTTGAATTTATCTTTCACAATTTTGGCAAACCAGCCTGACTGGATTCCCTGGAAATTCGCCAGCGAGTCAAATACATCCACTACGATAAAATCCTCATAGGGGCATTCCTCTTCCTTCTTTCCGGGGCTGCAGCTGATGATAACAAGGCTGCATATTGCCAGCACAGCCAGGGTTTTCTTCCAACCTTTTTTCATATTGTTTTCTCCTTACCTACGGTGCCGTCCCTGCCAGGGATATAATCAGATTATAACATGTAACCGCCGTAATCCGCACCTGAAAAAAACTTCATTCAAACTGTTAAGTCCCTTCACAGCTGCACTTCGTTGTCACCTTTTGGCTGCGGACACGCCATACATTGACAATCTGATATTCCTCTTCTATACTTAAAATAAAGTGTTAAAATATGAGCAGTTATCCGATTCAGCTGCTGATGTTACCCATTTTTCCAAATGCATCCAAAAAACAATAAAGAGCGGGGGAACGCAATGGAAACCGTATTGATTGCAGATGATGAGGTTAATATCCGCGAAGGCCTCAAAATTATTATAGACTGGAATGAACTGGGCTTTGAAATCTGCGGGGAGGCCGCCAACGGCGAAGAGGCTCTTTGTGCCATCCTGGAGAAGAATCCGAGCCTGGTTCTTCTGGATATCCGCATGCCCAAAATGTATGGGACGGATCTGATACGCATAGCCCGTGAACGCGGGTACAAGGGCAGGTTCATTATTCTGAGCGGATATTCTGATTTTACATATGCCCAGACCGCCATACGCTACGGTGTGGACTTCTATATCACCAAGCCCATTGACGAGGATGAGCTTTCACAGGCCATCAGCAAAATAAAGCAGAGTCTGGAAAAAGAGCACGCGGCTTCTGAAAATATAGAGCTTCTGAAGACAAAAGCCAAGGACGTCATCCTTCATGAAATCGTAACCGGAACCTACAATACCGCGGAAGCCGCGCTTATGTCTCCCCGGGAAATGGAGGAGATGAATCTTTATGCCGACATTTATCAGGTTGTCATTTATGAAAAGTTCAGCGAAAACCCGGAGGATATCAGCTACAGCTTTGCGGATCTTCTGAAAATAACCAATAAAGGCAACCATACCTTTGAGTATTTCGAAGAGGACGGCAATGAGGTCATCCTGCTTAAGGGGCAGTTCGCCCTGGATAAATTCCGCGGCTTTCTGGAGCGTTATGAGAAGAATCCGCCGCAGAAGGGAAGTCCCCTGGACACCCTTTTTCTGGCCTATGGACGTCCTGTCCGATCCCTGGATGAAATCTATCTGTCCTATGAGGAGGCCTCCACGCTGCAGAAAAGGCGTTTCTTCTGTATGCAGGGCCAGCATACGCTGGGCTATGATGCGCTTCCGAAGGTACAGGATATTTCCCTGGAGATCAATAATGACAAGCTGGAGGAATACAGCAATCTCCTCACGGATTATCTCATTGCCTTTCAGCGCAATAAGGTGGCTGAGACGCTTTTTAGCCTGGAGGAGTTCCTTTATAATGTAAAAAACGATATTGCCTCCGTCAAGCTGTTCCTCACGGATCTTTACCTGCGCATTAAGGAGAAGGCCAACCATATTTTCTGTTCGGCGGATATTCCTTTTCCCACCAATTCCGAGATTATTGACAGGATTAAATGCTGCCATTATCTGTATGAAATCATACTTTTTATTTCCGCGCAGACGGAAATGATCATGAATGCCACCGGAAATCCTTCCCGGGATACGGTGCTGGATGATATCCTTTATTATATTGATCATAACTTCCGGAACAACATCAAGCTGGAGGGAATCGCTCCCCTGTTCGGCTACAGCAGCGCCTACCTGGGAAAAATCTTCAACAAAACCATGGGGGAGAGCTTTAATTCCTATGTGGATCACAGAAGAATCGATTACTCCAAGGAGCTGTTAAAGGAAAACCGGCTGAAGGTTTATGAAATTGCCGGGCAGGTGGGCTATAATAATGTGGACTATTTTCACAAGAAATTTAAAAAGTATACGGGGATGAGTCCTGCCGAATACCGAAAAAACGGTTCTACCCCCCCCCTTAAAAATTTGCCTGAAACTGATTGACGGCGCGCCGGAGAGACTGAAAGCTCTCCGGCTTTTTTTAATCTGGCTGCTGCGCCGCCGGGGCTGATACCTATTGTCCCCGCAAACCCTTTTTAAGTCCGTTGTTACCGGAAGCAGAACCGGCAGAGCTTTATTTTTCCTTCTGTTTCTATCGTTACCGTACAGTTTCCTTTCACCCGGCCAAAATCTGCCGCCGCTTCTATTTCCTCAAAACCGGCTCCTGCCTTTACCGGGATATCCATAACGGATTCCTCCGATGCCTCCGGGATTACTGTCAGCTTAATTTTTCCATCCTCCAGCGCGTGCAGGATAAATGCTGTTTTTTCCGGCGCCCTGTCAAAACAGAAATCCCGGTAGATAAGTATGCTCTTTCTTTTTTCCGGCTGCGTTCCATTTTCTTCCCGCAATACCTCATCCGGTTTATCTCCCGCCTTTCCCGGGATGACGCAGGTATATCCGTCTGTCCCTTTATGGATAAAGCAGTTTTCATAATCATCATATCTGTCTGCCGCCGTAAGCTCCCAGGGGCTGCGTTTCCCGGCGCATTCACCCTCCAGGCGGACGACGGCCTGCTGCCTGATATCCCCTGAGGATGCGCCTGCCATGAAGGTATAATCTCCGCTTTCCAGCAGCATGGCTTCAGAAATCACATCGTAATATCTGAGTTCCTCCCGGTTTACAACAAGCTCTGCCTCCGCCGTTTCTCCCGGCGCAAGCTCCTTCAGCCGGACAAAGCTCTTTAACTGCATTACAGGCTGTTTCACGCGGGATTTTTCCTTATGTACATAAAGCTGCACCACCTCGTCGGCAGTCCTGCTGCCGGTATTGGTCACGGAAAGGCGGGCTATAATTTTATCAGCCTTTTCTTCCAGCGTCAGCTTCCCATAGGAAAAGGAGGTGTAAGAAAGTCCGTGTCCAAAGGGATACAATACCTCCCTGTCAAAATACTGATAGGTTCTCTTTCCTTTGATTATGTCATAATCATTCATATCCGGCAAATCATCATCTGATTTGTACCAGGTCATATTCAGACGTCCCGCAGGTGACGTCCTTCCACTGAGGACGCCTGCAATCCCGTTCCCAAGCTCCTGGCTTCCCGACGCGCTCCAGAGGATAGCCGGCATTTCTTCCTGAAGCCGGTTGATGGTGTAGGGATAGTTGGACAGCAGAACTACAACCGTATCCGGATTTGCTGCTTTTACGGCATCCGCCAGCTTCTGCTGGAAGGGAGGAAGCGCCAGGGTAGTACGGTCGATTTCCTCTTTGCTGTTGATTACGGGATTACAGCCCAGCACCAGCACGGCACGCTGTGCACTTCCCGCTGCCTTCACCGCTTCACTGATTCCGTCTTTTACGGTTTCCATGGTAAATACCGCCGGCTCACCGCTTCGAAGGAAGCAGGCCGTTTCCTCGTTCTCTTCGCCTTCCCCGTTGGCCTTCTCCGCCGTTTTTATTACCGCAAGGTAACCCTTTTCATCTATTGCCACCTGCCTGCCGTTCCAGCTGTCAAGATACCAGGCTGTTTTGCCGTATTCCTCTATTTTGCCGCTTTCTTCCGTTTTGCCGTCTTCTTTCTTTTCCCCGATCTGCCTGAAATTCCAGGATTCCCTGATAAACCAGGAAAAAGCCTCGTCCTTATCCGCTTTTATCTGACAGCTTCCTTCCTCCAGCGTTACATATTTTCCGTTGCTGCGGGCAATTAACGTAGAACAGCCCGTGCCCCAGTCAGTCAGGGTAAACGCTTCCGCATTCTCCTTATCCGTAAGGATCAGCCGGGAGGATTCATCCAGGCCTGCATATTTCCCGCCGCAGACGAGATAAATATCGGACAGGCCGCTTGTGCAGGTGATTTCCGTATCCGGATATGCTTTTTTCATCCCATCTAACACGGTTACCGAATAGGGCGGAATACCGCAGTACCAGTCCTTATACCATACATCCGCGAGAGGGCCTATCAGCGCAAGTGATTCTGTTTTGCCGGGAAGGATGGGCAGGGCTTCCTTCTCATTCTTTAAAAGGACAACTGACTCTTCTGCCATTTTTGCACAGATTTCCCGATGCTCTTCATTATTAATGTATTCCTCTCCCATTCCTGTATAGGGACAGTCCCCGTTACCGTCAAAAAAGCCCAGACGGATGCGGGTACGGAAGGAGTTACGGATGGATCGGTCAATATCGGACTCTGTTATCATCCCTTTTTCCAGCGCCTCCCAGGCCGATGCCATAACCACTTCCTTATCATCGGTAAAGCAGTCCACTCCTGCCTTCAGTCCATAAGCCACTGTTTCCGCGTGGGTCTTGAAATATTTATGGTCATATACGGTCTGCTGCATATCCCCGCCGTCGCAGACCACATGGCCGGGCAGCCCCCAGGTGTCCTTCAGTATTCTTTGAACTTCATCGTTAACGATGGCAGGCACGCCGTTGATTTCATTATAGGAGGTCATGACTGCCTCTGCACCGCCTTCTGTTACGGCCTTGCGGAAGGGCTCCAGATAATACTCATATTTATTTCTTCCATCCAGGGAGGAGGATATGGATATTCTGTCGTGCTCCACATTATTTGCATAAAAATGCTTCAGGGTTGCACCGCATCTGAGGTAAAAGGGATCATTTCCCTTCATTCCCCTGATATAAGCTGAGGACATTTCCCCTGACAGATAGGGATCCTCCCCATAGGCCTCTTCTGTCCTTCCCCATCTGGGATCCCGTTCCATATCAATGGTAGGCGCCCATCTGCACAGGCCGCCGCCACCGTTTCTTGTATACAGCGCCCTTGCTTCCTCTCCCACACAGCGCCCGCATTCCCGGATCAGCTCTCTGTCAAAGCTTGCACTCATGCCGATGGGCTGGGTGAAGGATGTGGTAGGCTCCGGTTCCCCACGGTTAAATGCCTGATCATGTCTTGCTTCGATTCCATGGGCAGCTTCCCCTCCCATATAAGAGGACTTGATTCCCAGACGCTCCACATCCGGGCAGCCTGTGGTCAGACATGCAATTTTTTCCTCCAGTGTCAACGCCTTTACCAGATAATCAAGTCGTTCCTCCACTGTCAGGGAATTATCCCATAAAGGAGTATTTTTATAGTTTTCCATTTTATTTGCTGCCGCTCCCTTTCTTTTTTATGCCTGAAAAGGGATTGCCGCTGCGGACAATCCCTTTCCCTGTTCTGTTATCACGGAAGAATTATAAACTGTTTATTTCACAGCATCCTCTGCTGCAGCTCTCAGTTTTACTTCATTCTCCTGGAATTCAATACATTTATCATAGCCATATTCATTTGCTTTGGCAATCATTTCATCTACGATCTTATCAAATTCTTCATCGGAAGAAGCATAGATTGCTTTCCAGGAATTTGTCTTAATGCAGTCGGCAACCTGGTTCCAGAGCACAAGAAGCTCATCGGACTTGGTTCCTGCGGAGTAGGTGGTTCCGGGTGCAAGCTTGAAAGGTCTGCTTCCCATGTATTCATCAGGAGTTCTTGCTCCGGTGTGTTCTCTCCAGTCAGCTTCTATTTCAGAATTGGGTTCCGTAATAAAGCTGTCCCATTTCTTGTAGTTGTAGGTATCTCCGTTGGAATCCAGGTTTTCGGTATCAAGCGCCCAGGTCTGGTTGTTCATCTTGAAGTTACCGTCTTCAAAGGTTCCTGAGTAGCCGTCTGACATTTCTGTCTTGATATCAAGCTTTGCAGCTTTTCCCAGCTCGGTGAAGCAGGTCTTGCCGTTTTCATCATAATACCAGCAGACATCCTTAGGGCCGTATTCTGCGGTCATACGTCCTTCCGGAGTTGAAAGCCAGTTCAGGATAGCCATGCAGAGTTCAGGATATTCACTCTTGGCGCCGATGGACCAGATTCTGTTTCCGCCGTATACATTCAGGCCGTATGCGATAGGTGACGCTTCTTCCGGAGGGCAGGGATACATTGCTTTTCCGTCAGCCGCATGGGTTTCAGAATTGTACATTGCTGATCCCAGGAAGTTGAATACGTTCAGGAATGCGGTACCGTTCTGGTAATCTTCTACCATACCGTCATATTTCTGTGTCTGTGAGTCGGGATCAAGAAGTCCTCTCTGGTACAGGTTGTTGTAGAATTTCAGCGCTGTCAGATAAGGGCCGTCTTTTTCCAGGCAGGGATGATATTCCTGTGTCTCGGAATCATAAAGGCCGAAACCGAATTCGTCATATCCGTAATAAGCGGAAGCCGTTGACTTAACGAACATAACCATGTCGCCGTCCCAGTCGTTGAAAAGGGAAACGCCGTAGGTGGTTTTTCCGTTATCATCCTTAGGGCAGAGTTCCTTCATCTGGGCCAGAACCTCTACCATGTCGTCCATGTTCTTGATTTCAGGATATCCCAGTTCCTTGTAAAGATCCCATCTTAAATCCCAGGTATACATGATATCACCGCGGGCGCTGGGATCCACCGCTACGTCAAAGCCGTAGCCATAGGTAGTTCCGCCGGAAAGGTTGGTGTTCTTCTCCAGTGCATAGGGCATATGCTCTTTGATATACGGGCCGTAATCGGAAAGGATATCATCCTCGTTCCAGTCGAAAAGCATTCCCTTCTCAACTGCCTGCATATATTCATCGGAATCATTTCCCCAGATAACGATATCGCCCAGGTTTCCGGATTCCATACGTGTTTCATATACACCGTCCGGATCAGGAATGATGTTCAGCTTAACATTGAATTTTTCCAGCATAATCTGACCGAACCATCCGATCTGCTCTCCTGAGTAATTTGCCAGCTGGTCAAATACATCCAGGGTAACTGTTTCCTCCGGAATGATTTCCTCCAGAAGCTCATCATAGGATTCCCGATCTTCTGCAGACGCCGCTTCCGTATCCGCATCAGCCGCATCCGCGTCTGTCTCAGCCTTTGCTTCCGTGCTGCTGTCTGCCGCAGGCTCCGCCGTTGTGGCGCCTGAGCTTCCGCATGCTGCCAGGGATACCGTCATGACAGCCGCCATGAGCAGCGCCGTAATTTTTTTTGCCTTCATACTTTTTCTCCTCCTTTATGATTGTGTTACTAAAACCGTTTGAACGGATAACACCGATGTAAAATTGTTTCCAGGCAGCTGTCAGCCCTTTACGGCTCCCAGCATAATACCTTTTTCAAAATACCGCTGCATGAACGGATATACTACCAGAATCGGAATAACTGTAACCATGGAAATGGTATATTTAATAACCTTTGCACTGAGCGCTGATTTCAGGACCGCATCGCTTACCTGTCCGCCGGATTCCATCAGTGCGCTTAAGTTGGAAGCCGTATTCAGGTAGATGTAAAGCCTGTGCTGCAGTGTATACAGCGTAGGGGCGGACTGCATCAGAATCAGGGAATCCGTAAAGGAATTCCAGTGGCCTACCGCGCCGAAAATCGCTATGGTTGCCAGAATGGGCTTGCTCAGCGGCCAGATGATTTTACGGAAAATCACCATATGGGTCGCGCCGTCAATCTGTGCGCTTTCTTCCAGCTCTGCCGGAATGGACTCAATATAGGTTTTTACCAGAATAATATTGTAAGGGGCAACGATTCCGGGAATGATGTAGGCCCAGAAGGTATTCGTCAGGCCCAGCATCTGCATATTTAAGAACCAGGGAATCAGGCCTGCGTTGAAGTACATGGTTATGATTAAAAATCTGTACCAGAATTTCCTGCCCCACATTTCCTGCTTTGTTACCAGATATCCTACGAATGCGGAAGCCGCTACCATGAATGCGGTTCCAAGAAGCGTTCTTCCCACAGATACCAGGAATGCATTGGAAAGGTCGCTTACGTTCAGCAGGGACTTGTAGTTATCCAGATGAAGCCCCCTGGGGATAAAGTTGATAACACCCTTTACCACCAGATCGTTATCACTGATTGTATTGATAAACAGGTAGTAGAACGGGAAAATACATGCTACGGTAAACAGGATGAATATCAGGTAATTTATCAGGTTGAAGAGCATGTCGCCCGGTCTTGTTCTGTATTTTTTCTTATGTGTCTTTTCATAAAGCTTTTCCGCTTTTAAGTCCGCTTTTTCCTGTGCTGTTTTAGCCATGCTTCCACCTCCTATACAATGCTTTCGCCGCGGATTAACTTGGATACTCCGTTGGCCGCGAACAGCAGCGTTACGCTGACTATGGATTTCACCATGCCGATTACGGTAGACAGAGGGATTGCGCCCTTGCCGATACCTAATTTATATACATACAGATCCAGCACCATAATGGCGTTCTGGTTGGTTGCATTTTCAAACACCAGGTACTGATCCATACCGTTGCTTAAGATGTTTGCAATGGACATCAGAAGCAGTACGCAGAAGGTGGGAATCAGCCCGGGCACGGTAATGTGCCACATTCTCTGGAACCTGCCGGCGCCGTCCACGGTGGCCGCCTCGTAAAGCTGCTGGTCAATACCGGAAATGGCCGCTATGTAAATGATTGCGCTCCAGCCGATTCCTTTCCATAATCCCCAGCCCAGCATTTTCAGCCACACGTGTTCGCCGCTCATCAGCATGTTCACGCCTTCTTTCCAAATTCCCAGGTTTACCAGGATACTGCTGACAAAACCGTCTGTTGAGAAAATACAGAAAGCGATGGAGTATACAAGAACCCAGCTGATGAAGTTGGGAACCGTTGTAAAGGTCTGTACAAATCTTCTGAATCTTACATTTTTAATTTCGGAAAGGAAAATTGCAAAAGCCATAGGCAGCCAGCTTGTTGCGATTCCCAGGCCGCTCATGGCGAGGGTGTTTTTCAGTACACGCACGATATCCCTTACCGTTGCCGGGTTTTCAAACAGCTCTGTAAACCACTTGAAGCCTACAAAATTATCCATGCTGATGGCGTCGCCTACCTTATAATCAAAGAAAGCGTAACGCCAGCCCCACAGCGGCAGGTAAGCAAATACAGCCACCAGCGCCACAAAGGGCATCAACATCAGGAAAAGCCTGAACTTCGTCGGCATTTCGAATTTCGTCCCTTTTTTCAGCTTCGGGAGCAAAACCATCTGCAATATGGAAACTACCAGTATAAGAACCGTTATAATAAGAATCAGCCAAAGTCCCGAAGGAAATATGGGTTCCACCTTACCCGGCTTGGTTGTCTGCGCTACCTGTGTATAGGCCATGTAAATACCGCCCATGCCTGCCAGCTCAATCACACATCCAATAATGCCGATGACGTTGCCTGTCTTTTTGAACTTCAGATTGCCAAGCGACATACAACCACTGATACCAAAGCTTACAATGCCCAGGCACATCGCCATTGCCGCTGCAAACAGCAGCTGCATCGACGCTTCATCCACCCAGCCCTTCCTGAAGGCGCGGCCGAACTCCGCCGTTAAGGTTGAATAAGAAATACCCGATGTGAACAGCGACATATTTTTATTGATCATGCCGCAGATTCTTGCCGGATTCAGATTTGGTATAAATAGAAATACCACAGATAAAAGAATGGCAATCCTGATAGGATAATAAAGCTTATCCGTCAAAACTTCCTTTCGTGACTTTGTACTGCTCATTTTCTTCCTCCCTTTCCTGTACAAATATATCCGTATTTTTTGTCAAAAAAATACACCACAGAATTTTTCAATCCTTGTGATGTATTTATTATAATTGAATTAAAAATATAAAAATACGGTAAAATTCCGGTTAAAAATACATTCATTTTTTGAAATATGCCGTATTTTTTCAGTTTTTATATGCAAACTGCCGGGCTGTCTTTTTCCGCCATCCTGGAAATGGGAAGGTAAAGGCGTACCCTGGTTCCTTCGTCCGGAACGGATAAAACCTGTATGCCAAAGGCATCTCCATAAGTAAGCTTGATACGCTGGTTGATATTATAAAGGCCGATGCTTTTGCTCCTGGTCATATCCTTCTGCTCTATGTCCCTCCTCAGCTGGGCCAGCTCTTCCTCTGTCATTCCACAGCCGTTATCTGAAACCTCTATGCACAGAAGTTCCTGTTCTTCTATATGTTTTGTTACGGAGATTTTGATTATGCCTCCATGCTCCCTCTCTTCCAGGCCATGCAGTATGGCATTTTCCACCACGGGCTGAAGAAGCAGGGGAAGAATATATATTTTTTCAGGATCCACCTCCTCCCCTATTTCCGTTATGCCGTCAAATTTATCCGTGAACCTGAGCTTCTGGATATCCAGATAAACATTGACATGCTCCAGCTCTCTGCTTAAGGTCGTATAGGATGTACCGGTGTTCTCCAGGACATAGCGCATGGATTTACCCAGGAGCTTTATGGCCCTTGCCACTTCTTTGTCATTTGCCGCAAACGCCTTCATACGGATGGTTTCCAGCGTATTGTAGAGGAAATGAGGATTAATCTGGCTTGCCAGCATCTTAAATTCCATAACCTGCTGTTCGTTTCGAAGCTCTGCCTCATTGATGCGGGCCTCATACATTTCCGCATCCTTCTTTTTAATATTCCGTACCATGACCTCAAGATCAGAAAAGGCCTCTGAGATCTCATCCTGTCCCTGGATATAGCTGCGGATGTCATAATCCTCCGTACTGGCCTGATGCATGGCCTGTCTCAGAGTGAGCACACGGGAGGTGAAATATTCGGTAAAAAAATGAATGATCAGTCCCGGAATCAGAATAGCCACGGCAAGTATGAGCACACAGATAGTCAGAATCCTTTTAATGCTGACATAGCCTAAATCATTCATGGTACAGATATATAGGCGGGAATCTGACTGGTATAGGTACAGCGTGGAAACATCCACAAAATAGGTGACTCCGTTTATCTTTTCTTTTCCCGTGTACTGATAATAGCTTTTGTCATAATCTATGGGTACCTTCTGGCTGATGCCATATTCGCTTCTGTTGGAATTGAAAAAAACCTCTCTGTCATTTACGGATATCATGGCTGCATATTCCTGGCTGTTGATCCTGGTTCTCAGATAGTTATCGCTCACCTTGATCACAAGCACGGCATTATAGTCCGCTTCCGCCAGCGGCAGCCTGCGCACCAGGCTCAGGTTCCAATATTCATTTCCGTACTTGTCCCTGCTTGTCATGGGGACCCAGAAGACACTGGACTGGGAAATAGCCTTGCAGTACCAGTCGGTATTCTGTATCTTTTCATCTGCCCGGTAAAATTGCTTATAATCTGTAAAAGTAGGATTATCCGTATAGATTTCTATACTTTCTATTTCCGCATAATTCTGAGCGTAATTATCCACAACAGTCAGATTCCCAGCTTTTTCCACAAGCTTTTCCCTCTGGGTATAGTTGGCCGACAGAATTTCTTTTATATTTGCGTCAAAAACCAGATTTTCGGATATATTATAAACCTGGGTGGTCATCTCAAAAAGAATCGTCTTCACCCTCAGGTTATCCGCCTCCAACAGATCTCTGTGATAATTGGAAAGCAGCGTGTAAGTATTTATGAGCAGAAAAATACCGATTATCATAATAGGAAGGAACAGTGCGGCAAAGTATATGGTATACAGCTGCTGTCTTATTTTTGTTAACCTTTTAAACTGGAATTTTATCTTTTTCATAATTCTTCCCGTCCTGTATTTTTCGGTACTTTTTTTATACTGTATTCTTATTCTGCCTTATTGTCTGTCTTTTTCTGCTGCTCATTTTCCATTATGATGGTGTTGGTGGTTTTGCTGATGTTGCTGGTGTTCTATTTCTGTTCAGACAGCGTACTAATGGGGCAGCCGGGCTTTCCTGCCCGCAATAAATAAGAATATATGCGGTAATATAAAAAATCCGTACAAAAAGATGTTGTTCTTTTTGTACGGATTTACGTTCCCTGGGGGAATCGAACCCTCAACTGCCCCTTAGGAGGGGGCTGTTATATCCATTTAACTAAGGAAACACATCTAGTATAATACTATATTTTAAGGAAAAAGTCTACTCTTTTTATAATATTAATTATCATATTTTTTTTAACGGTTTTATAAATATTTGGTTATTGTGCGTTTCATCAACTGATTTTGGCCCCTTTTCATTGATAATTCTTTTTTTCTTGGGATTTCTGTTGCAGGCATCTCCTTTTCAGATATCTCTTTTCCAGGTATCTTTATTCCAGGGTTCTCTGTTGCAGGCTGCTCAGTTTCAAATTACTGAAACGCACAAAACATATTTTATTTTTCTGCCTTTTTCTGATTTATTCAGGATAATTTACTGCTCCCTGGAGCCAGACTACCCCTTTGAATCTTCGGCCGATTTTAGGTTCGCCATAAAGATCTTTTTCATTAATACATACATCAAAGGTTAATTCATTGCAGTTAATCGTCATAAAGCAGATCTTTTCTTTTGTCAGTTTATTCATTACCGTATGGTATTCTGAAATTTCTCCTAATACAGAATATTGATCGCACTCCACACCATAAGGCATAAAATACGTGTCAACAAGGCTGAATACGTCTTCCTTCTGAATTCTTTTGGAGATAGTTGTGTAGGTATCCATATCCTCCAGCGTCAGGCTTTCAATAGCGTCTTCATCTCCCCGTCTGGCGGCCTCAATAAGCTGATTCCTTGTAATTGTGGACTGCTGAATCTTTTTTTTCTGGTTTTCACTTTTTATGATAGGCATCATAATTGATCCCTGACTTGCCAGGGCAGACAAGGTCAGGCTGGTACCTCTGACCGGAAGCTTATCTGCATTTTTGTATTTTATATAGGGGATCATGTTCTGCAGGTAAAAGATCAAAGTTACTCCTACCTTAATATCATCACACACACCTGCATAGGATTCCACTGCCGCATGACGCTCCACGCTCACATCCTCCATGGAACTGATGCCGGTTCCGCGCAGGTAGGGATAATAATAGTAGAAAATGAAGTTATCACTTTCATCAAATTCCCCGCAAACTGCAATTCCCATGTTCTCTGCGAAATCCTTGCAAAACTCTACCAGGACCGTATCTTCTTTTCCATCAAGAGTGGTATAGTTTCTGGTTTCCGCATTCAGGATCACATCCTTTACCAGCTCCTGAATTTTCTTAGTTGATGTATACTCACTAAACCCCACTGATTTTAAAAATTTATGCAAGAATCTCACCTCACTTTTTGATTATTGTGCAATTGAGTTACTGATCATTATTGATCAGTAACTCAATCCTTTCTTATTTAATTTCAGTCATGCCGCCCATGTAAGGCTGAAGCACTGCAGGAATCCTGACGGAGCCGTCTGCCTGAAGATTATTTTCAAGGAAAGCAATCAGCATTCTCGGCGGAGCAACTACCGTATTATTTAGTGTATGCGCAAAGTATTTCCCATTTTCCCCATTTACACGTATTTTAAGTCTTCTTGCCTGTGCATCTCCCAAATTGGAGCAGCTTCCTACCTCAAAATATTTTTTCTGTCTGGGTGACCATGCTTCTACATCATAAGACTTCACTTTAAGATCTGCCAGATCACCGGAGCAGCATTCAATGGTTCTTACAGGAATATCCATGGACCGGAAAAGATCAACCGTATTCTGCCACAGCTTCTCAAACCACATAGCAGAATCCTCGGGTTTACATACAACGATCATTTCCTGCTTTTCAAACTGATGAATGCGGTATACGCCTCTTTCCTCCAGACCATGCGCGCCCTTCTCCTTACGGAAGCAGGGTGAATAGCTGGTAAGGGTCTTGGGAAGCTCTTCTTCCTGAATGATAGTATCAATAAACTTACCTATCATGGAGTGTTCGCTTGTACCGATAAGGTATAAATCCTCTCCTTCAATCTTATACATCATGGCATCCATTTCTGCAAAGCTCATAACGCCTGTTACCACATTGCTTCTGATCATAAAGGGAGGTACACAATAGGTAAAACCTCTGTTAATCATAAAGTCTCTTGCATAAGAAATAACTGCGGAATGCAGTCTGGCGATATCGCCCATCAGATAATAGAATCCGTTACCTGCTACCTTTCTGGCACTGTCAAGATCAATTCCATTGAACTTTTCCATAATTTCCGTATGATAAGGAATTTCGAAATCAGGAACAACAGGCTCGCCATATTTTGTAATTTCCACATTTTCCGTATCATCCTTACCAATTGGAACAGTCGGATCAATGATATTAGGAATTACCATCATATTTTTCAGGATTTTTTCCTGCAGCTGAGCTTCTTTCGCTTCCAGTTCTTCCAGCTTCTTTGCTCCGGCAGCCACTTCAGCTTTCTTTGCTTCCGCTTCTTCCTTCTTACCGGCCTTCATCAGTCCGCCGATTTCCTTGGAAATTTTATTTCTATTGGCACGCAGGTCATCAGCCTCCTGCTGTGTCTTTCTGCTTTCCTTGTCCAACTTAATTACTTCATCAACTAACGGAAGTTTGGAATCCTGGAATTTCTTTCTGATATTTTCTTTTACTGCTTCCGGATTTTCTCTTAAAAACTTAATGTCAATCATGATAAGGCTCCTCTCCTCATTTTATAATTAATAGCCAATGGCTTTATCTAATGCTTCTTTTTCTTCAGCGCCAAGTGTAATTGCACACTCACCCTTCTTTACTTCTTTTGTGTATGTATAACAGCCATCGCTGCTCTGCACAGAATTCAGTATAAAACCGTCATCCTTTTCATTCAGCAGACATAAACAAAAGCTGAGCTGTCCGCCCATCTGACTGAAGGCATCATATTTTACCATTCCCATTTTTTGATAACAATACTCTAATCTTTTCTGAATATCTTTAATTTCTTTTCTGTTTTTATCAGATTCCTTCTTTATGAAGTCGTTATCCTCATATAGTCCTGTAATATCTTCTTCCAGACTCCCGGCATCCTTCCCCTTCATAAACTTTGATAGTTTTTTCTGTATTTTATTCAACTTATTGAACTGGATAATTATCAGAATCAAAAGTATTATTATAAAAACCAACAGGCCTATAAGCAAGTACGCAATATCCAATCCGCCTAATCCAATACTCTCCAGTAAGCTGCTTGACATCTTTTTCTCCTTTATATTTTTTATCCTGAGTACAGGAAACTCCGCTTCCTGTTATAACAATCAGGCTCTCATTAACTGTTCCATAAGCCTGTCCAAATCATCATGGTTATAGAATTCTATTTCTATTTTGCCTGCTCCATTATTCTTAGGTGAAATTGAAACCTTGGTGCCTAATGATTCTTTCAGTCTGTTTTCAATGTTCTGATAAATTACTTCCAGAGACTTGTTTTCTTTTTTTGGCGCCTTTTCGGGTTTATGAAGATCCTTTACCAGCTTTTCCACTTCCCGTACGCTCATCTTTTCATCAAAAACCTTCTGGGCGATCATATACTGCTCTTCCGGATCTTCAATGGAAAGCAAAGCTCTGGCATGGCCCGTACTGATCATTTCATTTACGACCATCTGTTGTACTTCATCACAAAGCTTGAGCAGACGCATGGAGTTGGTAACCGCTGTCCTGCTCTTGGATACTCTCTCTGCCACCTCATCCTGCTTCAGATTAAACTCTTCCAAAAGTCTTTTATAGGCTTGTGCTTCTTCAATCGGATTCAGATCTTCTCTCTGGATATTTTCAATCAATGAAATTTCTACAATTTCCTGATTTGTAAGATTCTTAATAATAACGGGAATCTCTTTTAATCCCGCCATCTTTGCCGCACGCCATCTTCTTTCTCCGGCAATTATCTCATAATGATTCTTCCTGTCCTGCACAATAATGGGCTGAAGCAGACCAAACTGTTTTATTGATTCCGCCAGCTCCAACAGTGAATCCTCATCGAAATTCTTTCTGGGCTGTTCCCCGTTTGGCTCAACCATTGACAGTTTTACCATGGTTTCCGGTTTTTTATTTTCTACTTTTTCTTTACTTTCTTTTTTTTCTTTTGCTTCCCCAATAGTATTCGGGATCAAAGAATCAAGGCCTTTCCCCAGTCCTCTTGCAGCCATTATCATAAATCCTTTCTCTTAATAACTTCATTTGCCAATGCCATGTAGCTCTCTGCACCAGCTGATTTCGGATCATACATTGTTATCGGCAGGCCATAGCTCGGCGCCTCGGCCAGCCTTATGTTTCTGGGTATTACTGTTTTATATATTTTCTGATTCAGATTCTTCTTTACATTATCAACTACCTGTGTTGAAAGGTTTGTCCTGGAATCATACATAGTAAACAGTATTCCCTCAATCTGCAACTGAGGATTCAATCTTTCTCTCACAAGATTAACTGTGTGAATTAACTGGCTCAGTCCTTCCAGTGCATAATACTCGCATTGTATTGGAACCAGAACCGTATTCGCAGTCGTCATTGCATTAACCGTCAGCATATTCAAGGAAGGCGGACAATCAATTACCACAAAATCATACTGATCTCTTACCCAATCTACCTCATTTTTTAATATAAATTCTTTCTTATCTACACCAATTAACTCTATTTCTGCCGCAGCCAGGTTGACATTGGACGGTAATACAGTAACATTCGGAACTACTTCTTTAATCAGGCAGTCCTGAGTTGTACATTCCCCCAGCATCAGTTCATAGATTGTATTGTCAAGATTATTCTTATCAATATTAAATCCGCTTGTCGTATTTCCCTGCGGATCCGTATCTATGACTAATACCTTCTTCCCTTTTGCAGCGAGAGCAGCCGATAAATTAATCGCTGTGGTTGTTTTACCAACACCGCCCTTCTGGTTTGCAATTGCGATAATTCTTCCCATTACATTTTTCCTTTCGTGTGCAATTGGACAAAACAAGATAGAGTCATTCTTCTGTCAACACTATATATTACTTTCTCACCCAAATAAGTACTTTATCGATTATATCACTTTTCTGGTTGATATTCTATAAGGAAATATTAGAATTTGGACTTTCTTTTTTTATATTATTGTTGGTTTTGTATTTAAAAAGAAAGTTTTGAATTTAAAATATGATTTATTGAAGAAAATGTTTATTAATTCTATTATATTATTTTTAAGTTAAGTGTCAGAATAGATTTATTATACATATTTTTAATTTGGTTATTACTTGTTCTATTTGTATTCAAATATTAACTTATTTTTTTAAATTTAATTTTAGAGTATTTTATTTATATAATGAGTTATGTTTCACGTGAAACATAATTGTAAGTAAAGTTTAAAACAGCTATATTAAAGGCTATATAAAATACATAAAATATAGTTTTATGCAATATGTATTATACAATTCTTGTTAAATATATTCTAATTAATGTTTCACGTGAAACATTATCAATATAAAAACAAAAGTAGGAACCACGCAAAAACTGCCACAAAACTACAAATCATTAACTTGTAAGATAACATGTGATGGTTTATAATAATTAAATACAGGAGGTATTACTATGAATAAAAAGCTTGGAACTGTAATTGCCCTCACAGGTATCGCTACTTTTACTATTCACATGATAAACAGAGTACAATTTTCTGTCAGTACTGTAAAGAATAATTTAGGTTGCCCTAACAATAAATATTATGAGTGGCGGTTTGGTAAGATACGATATACTAAAAAGGGAACGGGTACCCCTCTTCTCCTCCTCCATGACCTTACAGCCGGCAGTTCAGGCTTTGAATTTTCCGCTATAGTTGATTCTTTAGCTGAGAAGCATGAAGTATATACAATAGATTTTCTTGGTTATGGTTTATCAGACAAACCTAATATTACTTATACCAATTACCTTTATGTACAGTCTATTATAGATTTTATTAAGAATGTAATAGGTAAAAAGACAAGTATTATTGCAACAGGCGATGCTGCCCCAATAGCTGTTATGGCTTGCCATAATGATGGTGAAGTTATTGACAAAATGCTTTTCATTAATCCGCAAAGTATAAATAAGTTAAACCAGGTGCCAAGTAAACAAACTAAGCTATTGAAGTTCTTAATTGACACTCCCATCATCGGAACTTTTCTATATAATATGCTTACACGCAAAGAATCTTTTAGGAAGGATTTTGAAGAAGAATACTTTTATAATTCGTCTGCTGTTACTGACGAAATATTGTCTAATTATGTAGAGGCTTCGCATGTTCCAGATTTCAATGCAAAATTTTCTTTTGCGAGCTATGTATGTAGATATATGAATGCAAATATAATTCATGCATTAAAAGAAATAGATCATAGTATGTATATTTTATACGGTGAAATGAAAGATGATATAGATACAATAGTTGATAATTATGTTTACTTTAACCAGTCAATTGAGACTTTTAGTATTCCTGATACTAAACAGCTATGTCATCTGGAATCACCTGATTTAGTTATAGAACAGATTAATATTCTTTTATAAGTTTGTATGTAATTTATAAAAAAGAGCTGCAGAAAAATTACAGCTCTTTTTTATTTATAGTACTTACTCTTACTATTCTTTTTTAATAATAAATAAAACTTATATCTACTAAATATATATTTAGTATTGATATTTATTCCTTTTCTTTAAGTAAAAAAATGCAAAACATATATCAGTAATTCAAAATACTAATATTAAAATTTACTAAGCTTATATTATTAAGCAAATATATTATGTTTCACGTGAAACAATATAAATAACAATATAATTATAGTTACCAGATTTAAGAAAATACTTCTTGATTTGTAAATGTAGAAATAATCCCCTGTTTAATATTCATATAGAATATAGAATATAGAATATAGAAT